>JAIOQW010000119.1 GCA_021108405.1 Methanosarcinales archaeon | reverse complement strand
AAGATTCTGATGTTTATAAAAATTAAATGGGTTGTGAGGGTACCTGAATAGTTACCTTTTTTCTTTTATTAGCAAAAAGATATGCTACCGCCAATAAGCCTGTGATAGCGAATACAAGTTCAAATCCAGGTATTCCTTTTTCTTCTTCTCCCTCACCTGCCGGAAATTCAGGTTTTTCAAGAGGCGTTATTACTTCAACCATTGGTGTGTTTGATTTCACAGTGTGATAGTTCCCTTCTTCATCGGCATATATTGTAGTTGCCTGGCCCAAATCAAATTTTCCCGCATCTTTTGATCGTATAGTATATTGGAAAGTCCTCGATTCGCCAGATTTGAGACTTCCGTATTTGTCTGATGTCTCACCGCTGACAAAATCAAACTCAGTAGATGGAGTATCAACAACTTCTATATCACTGATCGTTGTTGTTCCAGTGTTCTCTATAGTTATTTTTACCGTTGTTTTCTGTTCTTGTTTTATTGAATAAGGAGAGGTGGTCTTTGTCAATGTTAATGCTATCTGATTTCCCTCGTAAAGCGTTGTAATTTCGTCTGCGGTTAAAGCACGAGAATAGATTTTTACTTCGTCTATTATACCATAAAATCCATAATTAAATACTCCACTATTATAATTTGGATTGTTGCCCGAAGAAGTTCCAATAAACCAATTATGCTGCATATTTAGCAAATCATCTCTTTTTACATCTCTTATGTAATTTGCAGAAATCAATTGCCCATCTATATAAGTATAATCCATATTTCCTTTTCTCATAAATATGTGGTGTATCCACTTCCCTTTCAAACTCATTTTGGTATTTAATTCAAGACCTCTACCATCATCATAATGTATGTAATTATGGATTTCCTCAGTATATGAATTACCATCATAAATTAGACAAAAACCAGGTCGGGAAAAATCACTGGTTACTGTTTTTGAATGAGAATGACCGTCGAAAATATATTGCCTATCTTTATTAGACTTTGTTTGGCTTTTCCAATCTTTGAGTTTTGTCCAGGCCGAGATTGTAAAATCACCAATAGCTGAAACGTCACTTTGAGGCGTTATCTCAACATAATCGCCATTCCCATCAAAACTTAACGCCTTCCCATACTTCCCATCAACCCAGGTTGCACCATAAATTGTTCCGTCATTCTCATTCCCGGAACTGTCTTTCGCAACACTTCCGGAACCTTCATCGAAATGCCATTTGGCCACAAGTCCATCATCAATACTTGCCTGTGCGGTTACAGACACTAAAGCCAATGTTCCACTTAAAAGTAATATCAATACAAATTCGAGGGCATACAATTTCACGTTTTTTCCTTTCACGTTTTTCACCTCTTCTCAATTTTCCTACATACATATTAACTTTGGCTTTCAGACAGAGTAAAGAAATAGCTTTACGGCCATCCATTCCTTGAGTAGCCAGGGGCAGTTACCGGACTGCAAGTCCGAGCCATCCACGGGCTGTAGGTAGAAGGATGGGATGAGTCTGGATACCATGATAAATTATATATTAGTTGAGAGTAAAGTATACTACTTATGTATCAACAAAAATTTGTAAACAGGAAAAACGAGTTAAATTTCCTTTTTTGATATACAATAACAGGTCCATACCATCGATTTTCCAGAAGATATGGGAACTCGACCTGAAACACGAGAACGTGATGCTCATATTATCCGGATCGGCTGTAAGTGTCATGGAGTCTGAAGTCCTGGGATACAAAAGCCCGCTGTACGGAAGAAGAACAGGACAGTGGCAGGTTTCGCCCCTGGACTTTATCCACCTGAAAGAATTCTTGCCCTATTCCACAAAAGACCTTGTCAGGACATGGTTTGTCAGTGGTGGAATCCCGGAATACCTGCTGAAATTCGATACAAACCTGCCATTCTGGGACAATGTGCAAAACAACGTGATCACAAAAGGCACTTATCTGTCACAGGAAGCCGAATTCCTCTTAAATGAAGAGTTCAGGGAGCCAAAGAATTACAAGCGTATTTTTAAAGCCATAGCACTGGGGTATAACACCCTTGGGGAGATATGCAACTATACAGGTCTTGATAAAAGCATGGTATCCAAATACCTGGGTGTGCTGCGAAGTCTGCATATCCTGCAGGAGGAAATTCCCGTGACTGCGTCTTCAAAATTCAAAGAGCGGCTCTATTCCATCTCAGAGCCATATTTCAATTTCTGGTTCAGGTACATATACCCGAACAGGATCGACCTAGAAGCTAACAGGAACGAAGAGGTCCTGGGCATGATCAAACAGGATTTTCCATTATACTGCGGACAGATGTTTGAAATGTTGGTCAAGGAACTGATACTGCAAAAACACATTCTTGGTGAGTTTTCGTTCTCAAGAATAGGTAGGTGGTGGCATAAGGATAAGGAAATTGACATCGTGGGGTTGAATGAGGAAACAGGTAAGATTATTTTTGTGGAGTGTAAGTGGAAGGATGTGAGCTATGGTGGTGCAAAACAAATCCTTTCGGAGTTGGAAGACAAATCTAGTTTTGTGCGCTGGAATAATGAAACGAGAAAAGAGCATTTTGGCATTGTTGCAAAAAAGGTAGAAGGAAAAGAAAAGTTAAGGCAGTGTGAGTATCTTGTGTTCGACCTGGATGATATTGATTGATTAATTGATTGATTGATGGCATTCTATTTTCACCTCTTCTCAATTTTCATCCGATGGTTCAAAGTGTAAATTTTAAGTATTATCCAACTAATATAGTTATATTATAAGGTATTATCCACTGTAATAAAAAGGTATTTGGATACAGGGAGTTAAATTATGTCTAAAACTTCACTACATGAATTATTCACACGATATGAAAAAAATCCAATCCTTACTGCCAGTGACTGGCCTTATCCTGCCAATTCTGTTTTCAATCCGGCTGCAATTTTATTTGAAAATTATACTTTGTTACTGGTGCGGGTAGAAGATTATCGGGGTATATCACATTTAACAGTCGCACGAAGTAAGAATGGATTTGATAACTGGGAGATAGATGAGAAACCAACCTTTGAACCTGATCCTGAACACTATCCGGAAGAGATATGGGGAATAGAGGATCCTCGTATTACTTATATTGATGAATTGAAACTCTGGGCTATCTTATATACTGCTTATTCCAGAAACGGCCCACAGATATCTTTAGCTACAACCAGGAATTTCCATAATTTTGAAAGAATAGGACCTGTAATGCCGGCAGATGATAAAGATGCAGCCCTGTTTCCAAAAAAATTCAACGGCCAGTGGATTATGCTGCATAGAGGTGTATCGAAATATGCCCGTGATGAGATTATCGGTGATCTGCTTTATGAAGCTATGGAAAAAGCCAGTTCCGGTAAACCAGCAGAACTTGAAGATACAAATTATAATTATAAATCTCTCGAGATAGTGGAAAGTATAGAGGATGGATCACATATATGGCTTTCATATTCCAATGATATGAAACACTGGTGCGGCCATAAGATTTTGCTTCCTGCGCACAAAGGCGGGTGGTGGGATGCAAATAAGATCGGTCTATCAACACCACCAATGCTAACTGAAAAAGGGTGGTTGATACTCTATCATGGTGTTCGCAATACTCCGTCGGGAGATGTCTACCGCCTGGGTCTTGCTCTTTTGGACCTTAATGATCCTACCAGGGTGCTGTGCAGATCAAATGAATGGATATTCGGCCCCAAGGAAACGTATGAGATCGAAGGCGATGTAAAAAGCGTTGTTTTTCCGTGCGGATGGGTTGAAGAAAATGGGGAAGTCCGTATTTATTACGGCAGTGCGGATACTCATGTTGCCATGGCAACAGCGAGACTATCTGACCTTCTTGATTATATTCTCCAGTTCCCGGTTAATTGATGATTTAATGATAATGATATGGGGTTTTATCAAATGAGAATAGCTATGTTATCTCCTATTGCCTGGAGTACGCCACCAAAACAATATGGGCCATGGGAATTGGTTACGTCTTTGCTTACTGAAGGGCTGGTTAAGCGAGGTATAGATGTCACGCTCTTTGCTACAATGGATTCAAAGACATCTGCCCGTCTTCATGCAGTTTGTCCACGACCTTATGAGGAAGATAAGAACCTTGATCCGAAAGTCTGGGAATGCCTCCATATATCTGAACTGATGGAACATGCTGGTGAGTTCGACCTGATCCATAACAATTTTGATTTTCTACCCATTTCTTATACTGGATTAATTGATACACCTGTTATATCAACCATCCATGGTTTTTCATCTAAGAAGATCCTGCCTGTGTATGAGAAATACAACGAAAAAGTCTTTTATATATCTATCAGTAATGCAGACCGCTCACCACACCTGGATTATAAAGAAACTATCTACCATGGAATTGATGTTGATAGTTTTACTTTTAATGATAAACCGGATGATTATCTGCTCTTTTTAGGACGCATCCATCCTGATAAGGGTACCATGGAAGCCATTGAGATTGCAAAAAAAGCAGGTATGAAATTGCGGATGGCGGGTTTCATACATGACCAGGAATATTTTGATACCCAGGTTAAACCCTATATTGATAATGATCAGGTGGTTTATGAAGGTCATGTAAGTAGTGATATTAGAAATTCATTAATGGGAAATGCATATTGCGTGCTCCACCCCATTGGTTTCAAGGAGCCATTCGGGCTTACTGTTGTAGAATCAATGGCATGTGGCACTCCTGTTATTGCATATAATAAAGGCTCGATGTCAGAATTAATAAGTAACGGTGAGAACGGATTTTTAGTTGATAGTATTGATGAAGCCGTAGCAGCCATACAAAAGATTCCAGAAATATCACGTAGAAAATGTCGCGAGATTGCACAAACACGTTTTTCTGTTGAGCGTATGGTAGATGATTATATAGCTGTATATGAATCGATCATATCAGGTTGCATTCGAGAAGACCACCGTCCGTGGGGCTTTTATGAAGTACTGTCTGATCAGGAGGATCATAAGGTGAAGCGTATCACAGTATTTCCTGATAAGAGATTATCTCTCCAGCGCCATAAACGTAGAAATGAGCACTGGCTGGTTGTCAGTGGAACCGGAATAGTAACACTGGATGATAAAGAATATCCTCTACGAGCAGGAGAATCTATTGATATACCAAAGAGTGCAGCTCACCGTATGACTAACAGGGATACGGATAATCTTGTCTTTATTGAGGTCCAGCAAGGAGATTATTTCGGCGAAGATGACATTGAACGTATGGAAGATGACTTTGGAAGGTCGTGATAGTCACTAAAACATAGCCAAGAGCACAGTAAAAGTAATATCATTCCGCTTTACCCACCAGAACCTCAACCTATCAATCCATTAACTTTTTAACACCATACATTATTATAAGCTCTAATGCACAAACCTGAACTATTAGCACCTGTTGGAAGTAAAGAAGCTCTTATTGCAGCAGTTGATAATGGAGCAGACGCCGTATATTTCGGAGGACAGAGTTTTAGCGCAAGGCATGATGCTGTTCTTTTGCCAGATGAACTCGAATGGGCTATTGATTATGCCCATATTAACAAAATTAAAGCATATGTAACAGTAAATACCCTGATCAAGGACCTGGAGCTCGAAAAAGCCTGTGAATATTTTCAATTCCTATGTAATGCAGGGGCAGATGCAGTCCTTGTGCAGGATATTGGTGCCCTGAAAATATTAACAGATCAGCTTCCCCAACTTCCTATCCATGCCAGTACACAGATGACAGTTCACAATTTAGAGGGGTTACAATTCCTTGAAAATATGGGAGTTAAACGCGTGGTGCTTGCCAGAGAGCTTTCTCTCGATGAAATTCAAAAAATAAGATCCAAAACTAAAACCGAGATTGAGGTCTTTATCCATGGTGCATTATGCATTTCATACTCAGGCCAGTGTCTCTGGAGCAGTATGATATCAGGAAAAAGCGCGAACCGTGGATATTGTTCCCAGCCCTGCCGCAGAAAATACAGGATTAATGGAGCCAAAGGCCATCTTCTGAGTACTAAAGACCTCAATATAAGCGAACGAATCGGATATCTGATAGAGTCAGGGATTGATTCTTTTAAAATAGAGGGGAGGTTAAAGCATCCTGAATATGTGGCAGGTGTGGTAAGAATTTATAGAACGCTTATAGAGAGATATATTGAAAACCCGGCTAAATTCCAGGTATCATATGATGAAAAGCACACTTTGCGCCAGCTTTATAATCGTGGGTTCACCCCTGGATATTTTTTTATGGATCCCGGCGGCAATTTAATGAGCAGAAAACACCCGCGTAACCAGGGAACTTATCTTGGGAATGTTATTAAATACGACAGGGAAAGAAAATTTGCATATATACATATTGAGCAACCATTGAGAATAGGTGATGGAATAAGTACCCAGGGACGGGGCACAGGAACTACGGTAAGAAGCATGTATATCGACAACCAAAGTGTGGAAAGTACTCCTGCCTGTGCAATTGTTAAAATACCTATGGAAAAAATAGTCTATAGAGATGAAACTATTTTTAAGACTTATGATTTCAAACTTATGGATCCTTTCAGGAACAAAGATATTATTAACAAAATTCCTATAAAATTATCATTTACAGCTAAACATGGAGAACCAGTTACACTTTGCATTACAGATGGTGAGAATGAGATCACTGTAAAAGGAGATATCCCGAACAAATCAAAAGAATCCCCGGTATCAGATGATTTTATAACCTTGCATTTGAAAAAACTCGGAAATACCTTTTTTGAGGCAAAAAGTATTGTGATCAATTTAGAAGATAATATTTTCATCCCGATTTCCCGGTTGAATTCCCTGCGAAGGACTGCTGTGAAAAAGCTCGAAGAAGAACACACAAAGAACTGGAAACGCAAATGTAAAAAACCCAGTATCAGTTTTAATACTAAAAAAATAAAATCCGGGCCTATTCTATCAGTAAATACCTATTCCCTGGAATCCTGTAAAGCAGCTATTGACGGAGGTGCGGATGTAGTTTATTTCGGTGGAGAACAATTTAAGGATAATCCGCTAACGAAACAAGATTACTATCATGCTATTGAGTATGGTAAGAAGAAAGAAGCGGAAGTGGAAGTGTATTTTGGCACACCAAGAATAGCTAAAAAAATTAAAAGGTTAAATACTGATTTGAACCCGGACGGATTTCTTGTAGCAAATCCGGGTGCCTTATATCATCTTAATAATTCCATAAACGAAAAACCAATAGTCATTGATTACACGTTCAATGTCTTTAACAGGGTGGCAATGACACATTACCTGGATTATTGCCATAGAGTGACACTTTCACCTGAACTTACATTGGATGAAATAAAACACATAGCGCCCTATGGTGAAGTAGAATGTATAGTTCATGGTTTTTTTCCTTTAATGGTATCTGAACATGATCTTTTAGGAGAGTTGTTCCCTGATGATAGAATACATGATGCTTTGCTGGAATATGATAAACATGTTACTTTCCCGATACGAACCGACGTACAAAACCGTACTTATATCATGAACCATAAGGAACTCTGCATGCTCGACCACATCCCTGACCTAATTGAAGCAGGTGTCAATTGCCTGAGAATAGAGGCAGGATTATATGATAAAAAGACTACGGGAAAATTGACACAACTATATAAAAATGCCATAGAAAAAAGAATTAATAATCACTGCAACGGTAAATACTTCAGTGGACATTATTTTGATGGTGTTTTATAATAGCACATACTTACTTAAAACATATGAATCCCATGAAAAAAATAACCCCATACGGCTCCTGGAGATCTCCTGTCACTTCAGATATGATCGTCTCAGGAACCATCAGACTTGAACAGATAGTTCTTGATGGACCGGATATCTACTGGATAGAGAACAGACCAAAAGAAGGTGGACGATACGTAATAGTACGTCATTCACCAGACACTCAAAGAACAGATATCACGCCACCTCTCTTTAATGCCCGTACACGAGTACATGAGTATGGCGGCGGATCATTCACAGTCGCAGAAGGCACAATATATTTCTCAAATTTCGATGATCAACGTCTCTACCGTCAAATTCCCGGGTCTGACCCGCACCCACTTACTCCTGAACCGGATCATCGGTTTGCTGATATCATTATTGATAACATCAGGAATAATTTGATATGTGTACGCGAGGACCATACACACACCCAACAAGAACCAACCAATACTCTGGTAAGTATTGATCTTGATTTCGATAATGAATGTAAGATATTGGTATCCGGCCATGATTTTTATTCATCTCCCCGGCTGAGTCCCAATGGGTCACATCTTGCCTGGCTTACCTGGAACCATCCGAACATGCCATGGGATGGTACACAACTGTGGGTAGGTGAAATAGAAAAAGACGGATCGATCGGACGTATAGACCAGATAGCGGGTGGTGTTGACGAATCTATTTTCCAGCCAGAGTGGTCGCCTGATGGCACTTTATACTTCATTTCAGATAAAAACGGCTGGTGGAATCTCTACTGCCGAAACAACGAAAACATCAAGCCGGTTTGCCAGATGGAAGCAGAGTTTGGCCTGCCGCAGTGGGTCTTTGGACAGTCCACTTATTCATTTGCATCAAAGA
>JAIOQW010000020.1 GCA_021108405.1 Methanosarcinales archaeon | reverse complement strand
TTTTAAAGTTCTCAATATAATCCTCCGTTTTTTCTAAGTCTATATTTAATTTTTCAATGTTTTCTTGAGGCTTAAGTATATTTTTCTTGTTTTTTATTGTATGAATTTCCGATTGTAATTTCTTTTTTAAACGTTCTTGCTGTGCAATAATCCTGTTGATATTATCGCGTTCACTTTCGGTCTTTTGTTTAAGTTCATTTATTATTTCCTGTTCTTTTTTAATCTCTATTAATTCCTTTTCATATTTCTTCCTGACACCAGGGATAGAAAGGTATTGAATGATTTTTTTATTATCATCCAATTTGGATATCATTTTTTCGAGGTTGTCACATTTTTGTCCAAGATCAATGTAATCCGAATTATATTTTAAACGTAGATATTCCAATTCTTTTTCCTTTTTAAGTAATAAGATGTATTCTGATTCTTTTTCTTTTATCACCTGGGAAATGTCTTTCTGTTTATTGACCAGACTGTTGTATCTTGAATCGACCTGAACACCATGATGTTCAATATATTGCTGCTTTTTCATAAGTTCCAGATAATTTTTTTCAATATTATCTTTAAAACTGCATAAAAATTCATATTTATTTGAAGTTTCACTATCATCAAACTCATTCTTTTGCTCTGGTCCAATGGTTTTATTCAGGTGATCTTCCGTCTGTTTTTCTATCTTTTCTATATCAGAATTTATTGTGACCTGCTTATCCAGTGGTGGATCCTGAACATCTTTAAATGATTCTTCTTCATTTGTTATTATCTTATTTTCAAGTTGTTCCCGTATTTTTTTTAAATTATTCCTGGCCAAATTGAAATCATTATTCTTATTTGATATCTCTTTAAACATCTCAAATTTAGAGGTTTTTTTACCAGAAATATCTTCTGAAGATACATATTGTTCCTTAGCGTCGCTCACTATTTTTTTTAATTCATTATCCATATTATAATCATCATTGGTCATACAGATCAGAACATATTCTTAAATTGATAATTAGAAAGATTAATCCCCTTACTTTATTTTATTCTTATAATATAATAAGCTACCGATGGAAAAGTCATTTCATATATCTGCTAATAGGTATGCTTACCATATCCCTTGGTATGGCATGTTTATGCCTGATCAGATGATCAGTAATTTGCTTCATTTCCCTTGAATAGTATCCTGCAATGCTTTTTCCGTATTCCATACCATCGTGGGTGAGGACATATTCATATCTCTGGCTCCAGTGCCCTTTCTTATCATAATAACGAAGATCCTCGTCCACAAGACCCATAGCAACTAATATCTGGATATGCTCGAAAAGACTATCTGAATAGGCAAAACCATATCTAGTGTGGAATCGGTAATCAAAAAGGTCTTTAAGGTGTTCCAGTTGAGTAAGATGTCTGACTATCTGATATAGGCAGGTGATATTTCTAATACGCGGAATAATTAATTTTGTATCATGTTTTTTTGAAAATAGACTATGCATACAGTAAAAAAGCAACATAATCCCTTCAATATTAAGGTATTTTTCATTTCTGATGAAACGCAAAAGATCAGATGATAATTCCTCGATTAAACTGATTAATACCTCTGTAGTCATTTTTTGATTATCAGGATGTGTCCCGGAAAAAATACATAAGGATATCTGGCGGGAGATAGCCCGTACCAGTCCATTGGCGAGTGCGGATTCATCATACAGGAAATGCTCATCTCCTCTATAAATTATGCGAGTACTCTTAGGTACGCCCCTGGCAACTGAAAGATCGATCAGTACTGGCATATTATATACCTGGGTCAGTCTCTTTATAAATTCCTGCTCAAACATCTTCTTTGCAATACCATAACGGGCAATGGTAGACAGGGTCATCCTTAAGGCTGGTTTAAGTGACTTCTGGTTGAACCTTACCATGGTGTGGCAGATCCTTCCTTCTCTTATTCGCTGCAATAGATCAATAGCAGACGGAGGTCCAAGATGTCTGATAAAGTTCAGCATATCTCCATCATTGTAGATTGTAAAGAACTCTGATACATTGAGGACTATTATGGAATGGTCCTCGATTTTATCAAGAGTATCTTCAAGTGCCTTTAAGAGCATAGCACGAACGCTCTGGGTGATTGGATTGTGGATGATCGCAGAATAATGATGCGATCTGGCAATAAGCATGGATTCTGCAGCCGCTACTGACATATCTTCATTATAATTATCACTACCACCTAACACTACTCTATTATTATTCAGGCTCAAACTGGACACAATCTGTTCAACATCGATCAGTCCCAGTGAAACACCGGTGTGGTAGGAGTCACGCATTAAAAAGTCTATCCGGTCAGCATCAATATCACCTGATACTATCTGGGCAAGGTATAGTTTATTATTATCATCTATATGCCCTGTGGCAATATTTGATATTTCCTTAAAAAAAACCAGTGCATCAATGCCAAATTCATTCTCGACTTCCTTTGCAATATTTTCATAGTGAATGAAATTGTTTGCTATTATATATCTGGTGAACATTTCATGATTAATAATTCGCACTCCATCTATTACAGGTGCATAATGCGGATTTCTTTCCAGTACGGCTTCAACAGAATGCGAAAAAGCAGAATGTCCCAAATCATGTAATAGTGCCGCTATCCTTACTTTTTGAATATCAGTCTTATCCAGTCCTAAACTATGTGCGATCATATCTGCCACATACATAGTACCTATACTATGTTCGTATCTGGTATGATTCGCACCAGGAAAAACAATATCTGCCAGTCCCAGCTGCTGGATACGGCGCAAACGCTGCATTTCACGGGTACTGATTAGCATTGATTCCAATGGGCTGATCCGGATATGTCCATGAAGCGGATCATGGACTGTTACGATGGATAGCATAGATAATTATTCAATTAGAAGACATATAACAATTTCTAAATGTTGAATAAAATCCTTGCTAACGCTCGGATTTTTTAATAGTATATCAAGTATAACTTGAATCGAAAATACATCGTATTTTCTAATCTTCAGCTTCTTCGAAGCTTCAGTATCGAAAATACATCGTATTTTCTAATCTTCAGCTTCTTCGAAGCTTCAGTATCGAAAATACTCACTTCGTTCACATTTTCTAATCTTCGGCTCTTTTAAGAGCCTCAGTCAACAAAATCCGATCGAAGAGAGGATTTTTTCTAGTAATAATGGATACATTTTTATAGTATATCAAGTATAACATGATTAATAGAAAATGTTCACTCCGTTCACATTTTCTAATCTTCGGCTCTTTTAAGAGCCTCAGTCAATAAAATCCGAACGTTTAGCGAGGATTTTGTTCTGTTATATGTTTGATTAAATAGATTATTCAACTCATAATGATTTGCGTTATATCTCACTGTGGACTCGTGGGGTAGCCAGGATATCCTAGCGGGCTTCGGAATTTTACCATCAGTGGTGGTGAATGAAGATACCCGCGGACTCGTGTTCGAATCGCGGCGAGTCCGCTATTATCAAATTACTTATCAGGACTTTATTAGATATCTAATGAGATCCTGACTTAACCGGGTTTCTTTCTTCATTTTCTTAAAAATATCCTTCTCGCTGTTTCCTTCATTCTTTAATTCATTGATCCTGTCGATCACAATCTTTTTTATCTCATAATATTCATTAATATCTTTACGATGTCCCCATACATCACCTTCTAAAAGTGCAATATTTTGCATACTAAGGAACATTCTAATAGATCGTGAGATCGTCTTTTCATAGGAACTAGGAACATGGATTGCCTTAGTTCCAGGACAGGTCTTGATCAAAGAAAAAATATCCTTATCAGAAGGCCTAAAAGCAAGATGTACTATCTGTTCATCAGAACTTAAAGAAGCTATTTCGTCCTTTGAGCTTACTACTCTAATTTTCATAATTCTTTAACTCCCTTTATTAAACTCCCTAAATAATATATTTACAACACACTATAAATATCTTACGCACACTCAAAATAAATTTCTGTGTGTATAAGATTTGAAATAGTGGATGTATCCATTTTAAATTTACACGGATTAGAATTCCTTAATCGATCACAAACGAATTAGAACTAAGTTAAACAAATACGAAAAAGTTATGAATAGTAATCTACTTTTCATAACTATGATATATATTGATAAATTTATAAGAAAAGCTGCAGTTGATATTGAACCGTGTATTCATGGAGGCAGGATTGCACGGGAATTACAAACAAGTGGAGTGGAACCACTTGATTTTAGTGCCAATTGTAACCCATTCGGACCGCCTGATAAAGAAAAACTCAAATTAATTATTAACAGGGCCATAAAAAATATCAACTGGTATCCCGACAATGATTATAATGATCTGCGAACAGCAGCTGCAAGGTTTGCAGGTGTGGAATTAGAGAATATAATTCCTGCAAACGGATCATCAGAACTGATCAGGTTAATAATGCAAACTATACTTGATAATGGAGATAAGGTTATACTTCCCCAGCCCACTTTTGATGAATATGAATTAAGTATTAAACTTTCAGGTGCAATCCCGGAAAATATAAAATACGAAGCTGTATATCGAGATCCCGGGGCAATAACAGATGATATGCTTAACAGGTCTAAATCAGTGATTATATGTAATCCCAATAATCCGACAGGGACACTTTTATCCGTAACAGATCTGGAAAAATTAGCAAAAAGGTGTCAGGAAAGTGAGACGTTCCTGGTGATAGATGAAGCTTTCATAGAACTTTCTGATCCTTCTTCGAGTATGAGTACAAATGTCAACACCAATCCATTTCTTATTCTTATTCGTTCTCTAACCAAGATATTCACTATACCTGGAATAAGGATTGGATATGGGATCGCTCATCGGGATATTGCATCTAAGATGAATAACTTAAGAATTCCCTGGAATGTAGGCTCAATTCCAGCTGCAGTAGGTACATGGTTACTGGATACCAACTATAATGACCCTGCATTTCTTGAACATTCAAGAGAACAGATCAGTATTGAGCGGGATTGGTTAACCAAACAACTTGATCTGATAAGAGGATTTGATCCTGTACCCAGCAGTACGAATTTTATTCTTATTAATATACGTGATTTCGGCATGGATTCCAGTATGATCACCAGGTGTATGCAGCAATTAGGTATACTTATACGGGACTGTAATTCTTTTAGGCGGTTGGGTCAGAATTATATCAGGGTAGCTGTCAGGTCACACAAAGAAAATCAACAACTGATCGATACTTTTTCTAAGTCAGTGGAACTCTGGGGTAAGTATCTTGCAAAAAAAAGTATTCGTGAAGCACTTCAACGGGGGAAAACATTTAGTAAAACTGACTGTGACTATTATCCCTGTCATTTTGAGGGGCAGGATTGTACTTTCTGTTTCTGTCCTTTTTATCCATGTGAGGATGAAAGAACAAAAGGGGAAATGATAATTCGATCTACAGGGGACCAGATATGGAGTTGCATGGATTGTGATCTACTTCACAGACCTGAAGTTGCCACAGCAGTACTCGAAGAACTGATGAAACGTGAAGGAAATTTAAAGGACCTTAAGGAAATCTGGAAGAAAGTGGTGGAACCTCTTCTATGAATATTCCTGATATTTTTTTTTCTCCCTGTACTGAAGTCCTATTGTTGGCGATTATTCTTGATATCATTTTCCAGGAACCACCTGGTGCAATACATCCGGTTGTTTGGATGGGAAAAGGTATCAGGTATCTACAAAAATTGCCATTTTCAAATAAAAAAATTCATGGTATCTTTTTAGTTGTGGTGATGATTTTTGTATCTTTTATTGTTGGAATAATTGTTGTTATTACGGCAGAGATGTTACCAGAAACAATATCTTTAATATTTGTTGCCTTTTTTTTAAAATCAACCTTTTCTTTCAGGATGCTACTGGGTACGGGATGGAATATAATGAAATTGATAAATTCTAAAAAATCCTTGAAAGCTCAAGGGGAACTGAAAGCTTTGGTTAGTCGAGATACATCAAAAATGGATCGGCCTCATATGGTATCAGCAGTAATAGAATCCATCTCTGAGAATTTTGTGGATAGTATCTTGTCCCCTTTGTTATACTATTTAATATTAGGTGTTCCCGGAGCACTTGCCTATAAATCAGTAAATACTCTGGATTCTATGGTAGGGTATAAGAATCAGGAATTTATTGAACTGGGATGGGCCAGCGCTAAATTAGATGATGTGTTAAATTGGATACCTGCCAGATTCTCTTTATTCTTTATTACCACCGCTTCGTTTTTTGGAGGCAGTCCTAAAAAAACCATAGTGGTGTGCATGAGAGATAGAAGTCTTACTTCATCTCCTAATTCCGGGTGGCCTATAGCGGCAACGTCCGGTGCACTTGGTATACAACTGGAAAAACAGGGAGAATATAAAATAGGAAGGGAATTCAAGTTGCCGGAATCGAAGGATATTGAAAATGCTATTACATTGACAGCAATAGCTTCAATTATAATTTTTCTTATACTGGTTATTATTGATAATCCTTTTATGATGTAAGGATAAAACTTGATTCGTATGAGATTCTTTTGTATGGATGTGTTGGATGGATTATTAGGAGGTATTGGATTTCTTACTACTCTACCTGCTGGTAAGAAAGATAGGTTAGTATTTCTCTTGCAGTGTACGTATCTGTTTTCTATTATAGGGATACTTATCGGTCTGGTTACTGGATTATCTGCTGTTTGCCTGATACTGATACTACCCGGGCTTCCCGGGTTGAGCGCAGCGTTGATTGTTATTATTATATATCTTCTGGTTGGTCTTCATCATCTTGATGCACTATCTGATTTTGGGGATGGTATTATTGCCCATGGGAGCCGGGATAAGAAAATTAATGCAATGAAAGATAGTGCCCTCGGTGTGGGTGGTGTTTTTTTTATAGTCCTGTATATTCTATTGTTATTCATAAGTATTCAGATACTTGCAGCCTCACAGACATATGTATATTTAGGAGCCGCAATGTTAGTCGCAGAAGTCTCTGCTAAGCAATCGATGATAACTATAGCATGGCTGGGCAAACCAATTCATCAGGGAATGGGATCATTTATTATTGACAATACTTTTTCAAAAGATTTCTTATTAAGTCTTGTGGTCTGTATATTAATTAGCATTATAGGACTTGGGATACCAGGTCTTGTGGCACTTATACTGGCAATTTTATCATCCTGGATTATATTGGGGATATCAAGAAGTCATTTTGGTGGGATAAATGGAGATTGTATAGGTACTTGTAACGAGATCGGACGGTTGGTCGCTTTACTATCATTGGTTATCATTTTTAATAAGGGGTTGGTAATCTGGATGCCATGGTAATGGCAGGTGGAAAAGGCAGACGTATGAAACTGTCTGTTGAGAAGCCGTTAGTTGAGATTAACGGTATTAAAATGATTGAATATGTTATTCGGGCTCTCAATAGTTCGTCAAAGATAGATCGGATTTTTATAGCAATATCTCCAAACAGCCCTGAGACTGAAAATTGGCTTAGAAATATCGAGAATAATGATCATATTAATATTGCTAAGGTGATCAATACATCTGGTAACAGTTATATTTCAGATATGGTAGAAGCAGTTGTTGTTTCAAATACCAAAGGGCCCATATTAATAATTATGGCTGATCTGCCCATGGCAACTTCAATAATGATCAATAAAATAATTGATAGATATGAAAGAGTTCCACAGTCTGCTCTGTCAGTATATAACCTAAATTCTATTTATTCTAAATACGGTTTAACTCCTGAATTTGTATTTAATAAATATGGTCAATTAATCGTTCCCATTGGAATTAATATCATAAATTCTGATGCTATTGAAATAGAACAGGATGATTATAATTATATTTTAAAGGATCATGAGTTAGTGATTAACGTTAACACTCGAAAAGATCTTGAAGTCTGCATCAATATAATGGACAAAGTTTAATCCAAAATTGTAAATAACCACAACCGTTATATACTAATGTACTAATGAAAGGACGCTTTGGTTGAACAGGGAAACACCCCTGAACATACCAAATAACATAATTGGTCATTATCTGCGATTCGGAAACATCGAATCTAAAGGTGTGACCAAAAACATTATATAACAATGGAATCATTGTATTGATTTCCTATATCACCGCCTTATTCATCAAAATCATTACCTGGCGTCGACCCGGATTTAAGGAATAAATCCTTGAAGTGATGGGTTGCTCTCCGATTTTGATACATTCAAATATGGAGACGAGAAGCAATTTTCGTCTGACGTTGGTATTGGCAGTTCGGTTAATTCTGATCGGTAGTGTATTAATATACTATCGGTAAATTGATCGGACAACCTCAAAAATCCCGATTAATAAATCAATTCCTTAAAAAAATTCCTATGTGTGTGATCAACAATTCTGGTTGATCCTGCCAGAGGTTACTGCTATCGGGGTTCGATTAAGCCATGCAAGTTAAATGTTTTTCGTAAACATAGCGAACTGCTCAGTAACACGTGGACAACTTAACCTTAGGTCCAGCATAACCCCGGGAAACTGGGGATAATTCTGGATTAAGCCAAAGATGCTGGAATGCCCTTTGGCTAAAAGCTTTTGCGCCTAAGGATAGGTCTGCGGTCTATCAGGTTGTAGTGGGTGTAACGTACCTACTAGCCGACGACGGAT
>JAIOQW010000044.1 GCA_021108405.1 Methanosarcinales archaeon | reverse complement strand
TTTTTTGTATCCATTTCAAATCTGAGGGTAACTGACATAATTTTAAAATTGTAAGCCTGCTTAGCCACTTGATTTAGATAATCCAAATATGCATTTTACCCTATTTTTTGAAGTGGATACCATTTTTTGGACTTTTGGGACAGCCTGTAATGGAAGATTTTGTTCTCTTGTTCAGTTTACATTGTATAAATCAGAAGCAATAAATTCGGAATTCGAATTGATTTTTTTAGATACCAAAAATTAACCTGAGTGTATTTCTCGTTGCAGCCGCTAACCCAATAAAGAGTATACTAAATTTTACAATATTACGCAAGGAATCTTTATTTTGGAATTTGTTGTCCATAGTCCACAGAAGAGGTAGGACAATATAAGTCCATTTGTATTCCTGATGAAATATAGTAGCCTTATAAAAAATGGGGAAGTAAATAAACACCAAGTGCAGAAATATAATGGAAATGATTGAATTGGTGATGCATTATAAACATGCAAAATATTAAATAAAATTTTCGACTTAATTACAAAATAAAGAGGTCTGACTTATCATATCTTATCCATCTAAAATCCTTAATTCGCTTTTCTTATCATCGAAACAAAATATCAACCTTTCAAATGCATCCTTTCTTCCCAAAATATTAAATCCTATGCCCAAACGATCTGAAAAACCGACCATAGCATTAAATTCGCATTCTCCAATATCTATTCCTATCTTGTGTAGATAAATTAATATCGAACCTCCATCACCTGTTATAAGATAACGCTCTTGTCCAGTCTCCATAGCTATATCGAGCTTCTCAGCCTCATCGGCACTGAAAACACTATAAGTGGCACCAGAATCTACATAAGCGTAAACTCTTGCTATTTTATCATCTTTCATTATTTTTATAGGAATAATCGGAGCACTGATTCCTCTGATGATTCGGTAAGGATATGTGTATTCTTTCATATCAATACTAACTCTTCACCCTTCTTTGGAATATACGTCACCAGTGGTATTTTCTTTGATTTTTCTCTACCCTTCCTGTCTGCTTCTAAAGATGTTCTTTCAATTGCTACTATCTTTTCATCAATTATTGCAAGATATTTTCCTGAGTACTTATCCTCTAATTCTTTTTCATGTTCAATAATCCAATCGTGGTCTTTATCTCTCATTTCCCATTACCTTCTATTATATTTGTTGCGTAATGATATTATTTCTCTGTCTATACTTATTATAAAGTTCATTATCTCATAAATATACATCTACATAAAGCTCCTTCTCGGAGTACACCCCCAAAAAACGGATAATTAGTTAAGTAATGAAAATTTTTAAGGTGTGCATGTGAAAATAAGAAGGACATACACATGAGAATTGAAATTGCAAATCGTACGTGAATGTGAAAACAATAAGGCTTTGGACCAACTCATCCGGCAATATGGTATACATCCTATCCCTTCACATGTATAGTTGATGTCCCGACCCCAGTCCTTTTCACATCTATCCTCACAGGTATGCGCCGGGTAAGCGCTTCGATATGACTGATCACACCAATAGTCCTGCCAGATAACCGCAGGCTTTCCAGTGCATTCAGAGCAGCATCCAGTGTCTCGCTGTCCAATGTGCCAAACCCCTCGTCCAAAAACAGGGACTCCAACCTCGAGCGCCCGCTGCTCAGTTCTGAGAGTGCCAGAGCCAGCGACAGGCTGACCAAAAATGACTCGCCACCGGAAAGGGTCTCGACCGGACGTTGTTCGCCTGCGTTCCACAGGTCTATTACCACCATATCCTTCAGGTCAACAGCCCTTAATGCATATCTGGAAGTTATATCGGATAACTGGCGGTTTGCTATTGTAATAAGTAGATCGAACATACTCTGCAGAGCAAAGTCTCTCAGGCTGTTTGCAGGTATTACCTCTGCAAGTTTCTGCCATCGTTCCATTTGCGCTCTGGCTCCTTTGAATTTCTTCTCCTGTTGTTGTCTCTTTGTGAAGTTTTCGTTAAGTGTCTTTATCTTACCTGTAAATCCGCCTTTAAGGGTGTTCTTTTCATCAATTGATGTAAGAAGCACCTGCTCCCTATCAAGGATATGCCCGAGATCATCGGAATTGAAGGGAATTTGTGCAAAAACAGCTTCATGTGTTCTTATATTATCTTCAACAGTATGCCAGTTTTTGTCATACTGCTGCAGCGTCTGTCTTTTCTCATCTATCCACCCAGGGTCCCTGAATGATGCCTTATGTTCCTCTACAGATTTAAAACCTGCATTTTCAAGGACCTGCAGGTATACGGACCAGGTGACCGACAGTTTCTCCTGCATTTCATCCAGATCATTTTTCTGTTTTTCAAGCCGGGCTACAATCGCTACCAGTTGCGTTTGGGCCTCTCCGGAATCTTTCAGCCTAGTATTTTTATTTTTCTCTTTTTTAATTAGTTGTACTTCAAGTTTCGACCTGGCTGCCTCTACCCCTTTACTACCGGTTATTTTCATGACCTGTTTAATCAATCCGGCACCTTCATTCCTGTATTCGGTAGCGGTTTCAAGCAGACCGTTGTAGCGTGTCATATCATCATCAAAGCGTCTGGTGTTCTCCAGTACAAAAGTTCCCAGTTCAACAAGTCTACTGTTATTCTGCTCCAGACGCTTAATGGACTCCCTGGTCTTTGATATATGCTGCTTGAATTTCTCAAATGCAGAACCAGGTGGTTCCCCTATAAATTCAGCAGGAATTATTGAATAAAACTGTTTATTGTTATTTGTAATGTCACCTTCCATTTCTTTTATTCCGGCAAAGATATCCTGTATTCTTTGACCGATGCCTTCAATCTGGTTGTTCAATGTATCAATACGAATGTTGCTGGCCTCAACCTTCTGCTCTGCCAGTTTAAATTCACCTTCGATAGAATCTATTTGCTTTAACAGGGATTCTATTTTATCTATCTGCTTGTCGCATGCAACAACCTTCTTTTTTGCCAGGCTTAAGAGTTCTCCAAATATGGATTCCAGACCGTGTTTTACAGCTTCCAGCTCTGATTCGGCACTTTTCACATTCTCCTTTGCCATATCAATGGATCCTTCCCTGTCCGGTTCGTGTTTACCGGCATCTGGGTGCTCAGTTGAACCGCATACAAGACATGGTTCCCCTGCTGTAAGGTGCTCCCTGCGCAGGATAAGTGCCTGGTTGGCGGCAGCTACGGCCTTCTCTTCGGCCTGAGCGCATTTGACCTTTTCCTCTGCAGTCATTACCTGCTGGTCCAGGAGTTCTATCCTGTGTTTAAATTCATGCAGGTTCTTATTGAATTCATGCACCGATGCGCTCAATATAGTATCATCGAATATCCTGCTTAATTGTTCATAGGATTCAAGGAACCCACTACCTGCATCCCTTACCTCACCCCATTTTGACCCTAATGTGCGCCAGTAGGAGCTGTTACCCTCTTTTATCAGCGCTTGCAGTGCCTCCCTGGCAGCTTCCAGGCTGGATATGATCTTATTTTTCCCGGTTTCAATAACTTCTCCCTCATTCACAATCACTTCCATCTCTTTTGTCTTTGCCTGGTGTTCGTTCTTTTCCCTGACCAGAGCTTTCTTTTTCTCTCCTAATGTCTGTTCCTTCATGTCAAGAGAGGCAGCAATTTGTGACACCTGTGCCAGCTGGTCATCAGAATTTTCAGGCAGAGGATTGTGTTCAAGGAATTCCCTGTCCCCTTTAAGCTG
The DNA here is from genome assembly GCA_021108405.1 of Methanosarcinales archaeon. Lineage (GTDB taxonomy): Archaea > Halobacteriota > Methanosarcinia > Methanosarcinales > Methanocomedenaceae > Methanomarinus. Next base: position 4,983 of record JAIOQW010000044.1, on the reverse strand, counting down.
CTTTTCCAGTTCAGTGATCTCTTTGTTCTTCTGCTGTATCTGGCTGTCAAGTCCGTCCAGTTTTACCTTAAGTGCGTTGGCTTCTTGCTGGCGTTTATCTGCTTCTTCAAGTTGCTCCTTCCCACGCGTTTCCAGAACGGCAGCCTCATCGAAGGCCTTTTTCTTCTGTTCGGCCTCATTTCTTGAAATTTCAAATTCCAGGTTAGCCGCATCATATTTCGCTTTAGCTTTATCGAATCGTTTTTGTCCTTCTTCTTTTTCCTGTATACTCCCTTCCAATGCAATCTCCAGCTTTTTCACCCTGGCTTTTTCAGTATGATACGATTCCATCTCAGAACGGATGTCTGATGCCTTTTGCACCCGCTCAATCTCAGCCTTAAGGCTATCCATATCGTTCTTCATGGATAGCAGTTTTTTCTTTTTTTTGCTGGCCTCATCCAGTTTATTATGGGCATCCACCCGTCGCTTCTCTTCTTCTTTTTCTTTTCCCAGAGCGCTCCTGGATTCGTTAAGGCTGAGTAGTTCAACTTCAAGCAGGGCCAGTTCTTCTTTTGCCGTATCGATCTCTTTTGCAGATACCTGTGGGATGGATTCCAGGCTGGCTCCTGCTATATCATATTCGCTTGTTACCTGTCTGACCTGCTGGTTCAGGTTCTCCTTCAACACCTCAAACTGCCCCATACCGGTGGTGGCCTCAAGTATCTGCCTCCTCTCATCGGCACTGGCTCTTAAGAATGCTGCAAAATCGCCCTGTGCCAGCAGAATGGAGCGCTTGAAAGAATTAAAATCCATACCCAATATACTTGTAACTGCATCCTCGACAGACATATCTGCCATGTCGTGGCCGCCTTTTCCCTTCCGCCTGCTGGTAATAAGTTCCTCTGTATCTTTTTTGAGTAATTTTACTTTGGGTGTGATATCACCTTTTTTGCTCCGCCTGGCCCGCCACTCGGCCAGGTAGTGCATACCGTTGGCCTGGAACACAACCTCACAAAAACCTTCTCCTGTTCCCTGGCTTAATAGATTGATAGGATTACTGCTACCTGTTCCATCCAGCCTGGGTGTCCGGTTATACAGGGTCACGGATATGGCATCCAACAAGGTTGTCTTACCCGAACCGGTGGGGCCTGTTATAGCGAAAAGGGAAGCATCGGACAATGGTTCTTTGGTAAAGTCCAGAAGGAGCTCATTCTTGAAGCTGTTAATATTTTTCAGGCGCAACGACAGGAGTTTCAAGGATCTACCCCCTGTTCCCTACAGATATCCATCAGTTCGTTAAACGTAGTAAGCAATTCGTCCAGTTCAGTATCAGACCCGCTTTCACCAAATTTATATCTATAAAAGTCCTGGAAAATTTCTACAGGGGTCCTGGTCTTAATATCCTCTGTAGATAAAATTTCACCACCTCCCCTTGATAGTACTGACTCTACAACAAGCACATGGCCGCCCTTTTGGGCAAATGCCTGGCGCATAGTATCCCCAACACCAACGGCAGGGCCGTCCAGATGTACTTTCACCTCAAGGAATTTATCTTTCCAGTCCCCGAAATTTGCCTGCTGGTTCAGGTCGTCAGGAGTACCCTCCAGTCTCACCAGTTCCCTGAATACAGGGACAGTGACCTCTTCGATATTACACGCAATGTCAGTGCCAAAATCAACCAGTAACACTTTCTTGTCGTACTTTGCCTCCTTGAAGCTAAGAGGCAGGGGTGAACCCGGATACATTACCGGACAGCCGTCCCCCTTAACCTGCTGGGGGCTGTGCAGGTGTCCCAGTGCAATATAATCCACATCACCGGGAAGGTCATCGGTCCTGAGTGGCTGTATGCCACCTATATGCACCAGCCGTTCCGAATCTCCGAACGTTGCTCCCTGGATAAAGTAGTGTCCCATAAATACTTTAATATCGGCATCCATTGCCGACAAGCATTCATTATATATACTTTTCATAGCCTCCCGGTATCTCAGCGAGCGTTCTATTTCTGCTTCCAGCGGGATATGGGGCAGGATATCGCTCTCGTTCAGGTAGGGCACGGCGGCAAAGGCAGCCGTTGTACCATTTACGTCCAGGTGTACCACACAATCTTTAGCCGAATCACGGATGCTGCCAACCACATGCATGCGGGCCATCTTCAGGAATTCACCTGGCGCGGCCAGTCTTACTGCCGAATCGTGGTTACCTGCGATTATGACAGCATGTGTGCGGGTCTTATCATACAGGTTAAACAGGAACCGGTAGTACAGGTCAGTGGCCCGGGCAGGGGGCATTGACGAATCGAATACGTCCCCTGCGACCAGGAGGACGTCCACATTTTTGTCAATTATGATTTCCAGTAGCCAGTCCAGGAATCGGGTATGCTCATCCAGTCTGTCCTGTTCGTAGATCTTTTTACCTATATGCCAATCAGAAGTGTGAAGTATGCGCATGGAACCAATGTAATATGATCGGGATTGATTAATAATTTTATGATTAACTCCTGACTACAGGTAAAAGTCAGGGGTCATTGACCTGATTAAATCCTATTACTTCAACCTTTATCATATTAGTCATCCCACCTGCAGGTACACTGGCTGTTACGACAAGCTTGTCCTCCTGCTTGAAACCATGCTCTATAGCCTTCTCTACAACCGTTCTCATCATCGTGTTCACATCGTTTGAGTAATCCATATAAACTGGTGTAACACCCCATATCAGTGAAAGTCTTCTTAAAGCTGTAAAATTAGAACTCAAAGCAATGATCCGGACCGGAGGCCTATATCTGGCTATAGCCCAGGATGTCTTGCCATGAGCTGTGGGTGTAAGAATTGCTGTTGCATTAACCTGTTGTGCGACCTGGACAGCGCTGTGACCTATTGCTTCTGTGATTGAATTACCTTCTGGAAGATCCCGGTGGGACATAGCTCTTTTAAAATCCTCAGAGGATTCGGTCCTGGCTGCTATTTTGGACATTATTTTAACAGCTTTTATCGGGAAGTGTCCAATAGCAGTTTCTTCGGATAGCATTATTGCATCAGTACCATCTAGAATTGCATTGGCAACATCAGTAACCTCTGCACGGGAAGGGATCGGATGATCTACCATACTCCTGAGCATCTGAGTGGCAGTGATCACAGGCTTACTGGCTTTATTACATTTACGCACCAGCATCTTTTGAACAGCAGGCACGTTCTCAGCAGGTATCTCAACACCAAGATCTCCTCTGGCTACCATGATACCGTCTGCTGCAGCTATTATCTCGTCAATATTATTTACAGCTTCATGCTTTTCTATCTTGGCGATCACAGGTATTTCAGAACCATTGTCCTTAATAGATTGTTTTATTTGATCAATATCCTCAACTTTTCTGACAAAAGACAGGGCAATATAATCCACTTCTTCTTTAATCCCTATCTTCAGATCTTTTTTATCCTTTTCTGTCATTGATGGAACTTTTAAGGTTCCGGTGGGTAGGTTAATACCTTTATAGGAGGATAATTGACCGCCTACTTCCACTTTACATCTGATCTCAACATTATTCGATGCAATTACTTTCAATTGGATCAGACCGTCAGATAATAATAAGATATCTCCGGGATTTACTTCTTTTGGCAAATTCTTGTAGCTGAGTGATGCTATGTGTTCATTTCCAGGCACATCCTTTCCTGTTAGTATGAACTCATTATTTCTTAAAAGAGTAACATCACCATCAGGGAATTCACCTACTCTTATCTTAGGACCGCTTAAGTCCTGGAGTATGGCTGTATGTCTATCCATATCGGCTGATATTTCTCTGATATTGTTAATATTATCAGTGTGATCCTTGTGAGTACCATGGGAAAAGTTCAGCCTGGCAACATCCATACCTGCTGATATAAGCTGTTTTATCCTGGATCTGCTATTGCTGGCAGGTCCTATGGTACATACTATCTTTGTGCGTCTAATGGTCAGATCCCCTGCTGTGCCTTTAATAATGAATCTACTGCTATTTCGATGCTCTGGTGTGAATTGTGTGCTGGCTTCCATCCCAGTTTATTTATTTTCTCGATAGATAGCAGCATTAATTTTACATCTCCTTTCCATCCTGCTCCACCATCTACACCACCGGTGAACCGGTATTCTACGTCTTTATATCCCATCCCCTCGGTCACGATATCTGCTATTTCTATTACATCGATAGAATCTTTCGACCCGATATTGAAGATGTTGACCTGCTCATCTGAGTACTCCACCCCATATACTATGGCATCCGCACAGTCAATTACATCAAGGTATGATTTCTTTTGTTTTCCTGAACCCAGTATCTCCAGGGAAAAGGGGTCAACTCTTAATTTATTAATAAAATCTATTACCACTCCATGTGTGCCCCTTTGACCTACAATGTTGGCAAAGCGGTAGAGCCAGGATGTCATATCAAAGGTATGGCAATATGAGGATATCAATGCTTCACAAGCCAGTTTTGATGCTCCGTAAAGGGAGATCGGTACCATAGGGCCGTAATCTTCTGGTGTAGGCATGATATGGGCTTCTCCGTAAACTGTAGAAGTAGAGGTGAATATTATGTATTTGGTATTGGTCTGCCTCATTGCTTCTAAGAGATTGTAGGTGGCAAGCACATTTTGCTCCAAATGTACCCTGGTATCCTGTAAACCCAATTTCACATCAGGGTTAGCTGCCAGATGAAATACTATATCTATGTCCGTTAGAGCTGATAATATAGCTTCGGGATTCATCAGGTCATCTTCTATAAAGGAGAAATTGGCATTGTTTTGGTGATGTTTAAGGAACTCCATGGTCCCTGAACTCAGGTTATCAAATACTGTGACTTTGTTTTGCCTAATTAAAGAATCAACCATATGGCTGCCAATGAATCCTGCACCACCTGTTACGAGAATTGACTTATTGCTTAGTTTCATGATATTGCACCATTATTACACCATTATTATTACACTATTATTATTACACTATTATTATTACACTATTATTATTACACTATTATTGCAAAGG
>JAIOQW010000241.1 GCA_021108405.1 Methanosarcinales archaeon | reverse complement strand
GATAAACACGGATAAACACGGATACGCTGCCTGAAAATCTGTGTTCATTTGTATTTATCTGTGGTTTCATAAGATTCACCAACACGAATTGTAACGGTCTCGAATAATAGACTTCTTTATCAGCTACAATAATGCAGACAAAACCTGGGCAGAGTGGATTGCCTGGGAATTGGAGAACAAAAAGTACACTACTATACTGCAGGCATGGGATTTTAGACCCGGGTCTAACTTTGTACTAAAAATGCAGCAAGCAGCCACAGAAACCAATCGCACAATAGCTGTCCTATCCCAGGATTATCTCAATGCAGAATACACCCAGCCAGAGTGGGCTGCCGCATTTAATCAGGACCCACTGCACTAACACAGGTTATTCATGGACTCGGTGGAGTAGGCAAGACACAGCTTGCCTTAGAGTATGCATACCGTAATACGGATAAATACCATATCATATGGTGGATACGCTCAGAGGATAGTGTAACGTTAGCATCCGATTACTCCAGTCTCGCACAGGCATTGGATCTTCCTGAGAAAGATGCTGCTGATCAGCCTGTTATCATCGAAGCAGTCAGGCACTGTCTAGAGCAGCATCAAAACTGGCTGCTTGTATTTGATAATGTAGATGATCCTGCCCTAATTAAAAAATATATCCCGCGAAGTAATATTAGCCATGTTCTGGTTACTTCACGCAATCCGAACTGGCGTGGTACAGCCAGTCTGTTATCTGTACAAGTACTGGAACGTAAGGAATCAATTGATTTTCTATTAAAGCGAACCGGTCAGCCAGATATAAAAGCGGCTGGTGCTCTGCAGATGCTTTAGGCGATTTACCGCTGCCATTAGAGCAGGCCGGAGCATACATAGAAGCTGTCGGAACATCACTTTCCAATTATCTGGATATGTTCACTATCCACCGGAATAAGCTATTAGACCGTTCAGCTCCTTCTACTGATTATCCTGATACAATAGCTACTACATGGGAAATTTCAATTAATGAAGTACGTAAAACCTGCCAGATAGGAGTAGATCTATTGAACCTTTGTGCCTTTTTGGCACCTGATGATATTTATGAAGAACTTATAAAAGAGGGGGCGAAATATCTGCCAAATTCACTTGCATCTGCAGTGATTAATTCGCTGATATTCAATGATGCTATTAAGTCCTTGCGGCGTTATTCTCTTATGGAAGTGACCGCTGGTACCATGTCAGTTCACAGGATGGTACAGGCAGTGGTGCGTGATAAGCTAACAGATGATGATAAAAAGAAATGGGCAGAGGTTGCTGTACAGATTGTAGATAGTGCTTTCCCAGATGATAGCGATGATGTAGTAACCTGGACCCAGTGCTCACGATTGCTGCCTCATGCTCTGGCGGCAGCAGAGTATAGTGAAGAGCTTGATGTGGCTGCAAATGCGACCGGACGGCTGTTAAATGCGACGGGATTATATTTGCAAGGTCGTGCTCAGTTTATTGAGGCAAAGAAAAACTATGAGCGAGCTCTGGAAATAGTTGAGGCTGCATACGCACCTAACTATCCTGACGTAGCGGCTTTTGTCAATAACCTCGGTAGAATCCTTCATGACCTGGGTGATCTCCAAGGAGCAAAAGGAAATATTGAACGAGCGCTGGAAATAGGCGAGGCTGCATACGCCCCTAATCATCCCAAAGTAGCAATCTGTGTCAACAACCTTGGTAGAGTCCTTCATGACCTAGGTGATTTGGAAGGAGCAAAGGAAAATTTTGAGCGAGCGCTGGAATTAAACTTGGAATGTTATGGAGAGAAACACCCAAACACTGTTTTAGTACAAACCAATCTAAACTCACTTTATTCAGATTAATACAAACCAACGATTTGGAATATAAAAATCCGATATGACATTATAAATCTTTATAGTATTGATCCAAATAATCCTCTGGCATAAGCTGGAAGAATTAAGAGTCCCTCATCTGAATACAACTGAATCTCCCTTAAAGTCAAGTTTTATGAATTAATTAATATTCGCATCGCTAAGCCAGCCTTCAGCTTCTTTTGTATCCCTTATTGTCTCTTCAATACTCTGCTTGAAAAATGGAATGCCCTTTTGTGCAAGGTATTTAGCCATTTGCTGGATTGATACATCGGCAAATTCAGCTGCCATGCATAATGAAAATTCTTCATCCGGATATTTTTCCATGGCTATTTTCATTCGAAGATCTTTTATTCCATCTTCCATTACCCTTCTTATGACTTCTGATCGGGATGAGTGAAGTGTTTCAGATAATTCCTTTAGAATATTGATATATTCATTGCCTATTCTAATTTGCACACTTTCCATAATGATTACTTTGTAACCTGATGTAATTAAATATTTCCTTTCACATTATATTTAGACAACTATACTACTTTAGCCTGATGTTACCAGTCCACCGCCATTTCCACTCACTTGCGCTACTCCTGCTGTATTTGACTGGTTACCTGATGGCGTTGGCGTCACTATCGAACTATCACGCACCCGTACTCAGTGTCTACCGGATCGATCAGAACTGCTACCAGAACAGGAACATATTAATATTTGTGTAACAATACTCTCTTTGAACAAGATTATGATTACACAAAACATAAAATTAGGAGCAAACGAACTTAAGCTACTTTTTACTATAGAAGAGGAGAGTAAATCCATCTTTACAATACAAGATGCAAAGCGGATTCTTGAAACATCACCCAGCTCAGTCTGGAATGTAATATACCGTTTAAAGAAAAAAGGAAGGATTGAAGAGATCGAAAAAGGAAAATATCTGCTAATACCAGCAAGAGCAGGGTATGAAGGATCATGGTCTGAGGTACCATATTTTATTGTTCCAAATATAATAGATATTTATTACATCAGCTTCTGGACTGCTCTCAACTATTGGGGCATGACCGAACAGGTTCCCCGTGTAATCTTTGTTGCCACAACTCAAAGAAAAAGAGACCTGGAATACCAGGACATTAGATTTGAATTCGTCACATTGTCGAAAAAAAAATTTTTTGGTTTTATGGAAGAGAATATTAAAAAGGCCAGTTTCAATATATCTTCAAAAGAAAAAACCATTGTCGACTGCATGCTATATCCAAAATACTGCGGTGGTCTGGATGAAGCATTCAAAGGTATATGGAACGCCAGGGAGGAACTTGACTTCATGAAGCTTCTCGAGTATTCAAAAAGATTGGGAGTAAATGTGGTTACCAAAAGGGTATGTTATGCACTGGAACTGCTGGGGTTAGAGGAAATATCTGCGGAGATAATTCCAGGAAAAGGGTATGTGTGGCTTGACCCACTCGGGCCTAAAAAAGTGTTGAAATATTCTAAAAAGTATAAACTTATGATAAACCGGAGCGAAGATGAACTGATAGGCTGGATGCGATATTAAGATGGATGAAAATGAATTAAGAAGGCAAGCCAGAAAGATTGGTTTCGATGTAGCCACTCTTGAAAAGGATTATGCACTCACATGGCTTCTCAGCAGTATTTACTGGAATGAATCAAAGCTCAGGGATATCCTGATCTTCAAAGGAGGCACTGCGATAAGGAAAATTTACTTTCCTGAATGGCGTCTTTCCGAGGATATGGACTTTACTATTATAAAAAAGGTTGATCCACAAAATTTGAAACAGGGTTTTGAGGAGGTTTTCTTATCGGTTAATAGGATGAGTGGCATCGTTTATTCATTTAGTGCTTTTAATCCAAGAGAATTTGTCGTATTTGCTGATGTCCAGTTCCTCGGGCCAATGGGGTTTAAAAATAGAATCTCTTTTGATATTTCTTTAAAAGAAAAATTGATCGATAAACCCCTGCAGATAAACGTAAAGCCAGAATATGATAATATTCCATCATTTGAAGTTCTTGTTTATTCGCCAAATGAGATCCTGGTTGAAAAACTTCGAAGCATCCTTCAGAGAGGGAAAGCAAGAGATTATTACGATGTCTGGCGGCTTTTGAAAGAAAACGACTACAATTATAGCATGATTAGAGAATTGCTAATCAAAAAATGCTATATTACAGGAGTCGAGTTTAAACCAGATCTGTTTTTTGACTGCAATAGACTTTCTGAAGCTAAGAAATTCTGGACTATTGCTCTTGCCAGACTTACCAGATATTTGCCAGACTTTGAATTGGTCGTAAAAGATTTACGGTCGATGTTAGATTCTATATCAGCGAAATAGTATTCATCTGATTTTATTAGTACTAATCATTCCTCCGACGAATTAACACAAACACCGCTACAAGCATCCCTGCTGGAGAGTTGAGGAAAAAATTACCACCACCCCTATGTGAAAATTTCAGATATGTTTAGACAAAATCAATATATATAGTTCAGCTTTTAGACTGATTTTCGGCCCGGCCAGCGTACAACAGCGCATATATGCTTCGCTCCCTGTCGGTCGCTTCGGACTTTTCTACATTTTGCCTTCGCGAGTACGCTACGGCAAAACATTATATATGCGCAAGACATTGAAAGGCACGGGCAGGATTTTTAATTTTTTTTCCATCCGTGGCGAAAATATGATTTTAAGGAGATACTTGCTATGAGCACGGAAATTTATTATTTTTCGGGAACTGGTAATTCGTTATATGTAGCTAAAGGATTACAGAAACTCATACCTGAAGCAGATCTTATACCAATCGCAGGTGTTTTGAAGTCAGATAATATGAAAACCAAAGGAGACAATGTTGGTTTTGTATTTCCTTGTCATGGTTTAACCATTCCAATTCCAGTGAGAAAATTTTTGAAGAAGGTTAATGTAAAATCTTCTGATTATTTTTTTGCGATAGCCACCCGTGGAGGATCAATTTTTCGGGGATTTCCGATAATCGATAAGTTCCTAAATAAGCAGGGTAAAAGTTTAAACGCAACGTTCGTTATAAACATGAGTATGAATGACCCGAAATTGAAATCCTTTACCGTCCCGACGAAGGAGGAATTAAAAGATATAGAAATAAACGTCCAGCAGAAGCTGGAAGTGATTAATAAAACTATAATTCATCAAGAAAAATATCAAGACGATATAAGTGGAGTTACTTTTTCTCGCTTTGGTTTGTTCAACTATATTCCAGAACGACTTATTCCTTTTTTGGTACATCGTGTAGCCGGGAAAGTTAAAAATTATTTTTACTCCGATTCGAAATGTACGGGTTGTGGAATTTGCGAGAAAGTTTGTCCATCTCAGAAAATTACAATGGAGGACAATAAGCCTTTATGGCAGCGCAACATCGATTGTTATATGTGTTATGCTTGTCTAAATTTTTGTCCTACAGAAGCGATTCAAATCTACTCAAAGATTTATATGAAATCCTATACACCAGAAAGAGGACGATATCCACATCCATATGCAACAGCAGATGATATTGCTAGGCAAAAATGATTTATTAACTCTATTTATGAAATTTATTTATGTAATATGCGGCATCCGTATCGCAGCCCTTCCATTCAAGATAATGTTCATATCCGTCTCCGATGGTAGAAAAGCATATATTGTTGTTTAGAGTTATTTCATTTGTCCTTAGTTTTGTTTGAATCATGGTGAATCAACAATACTAAGGGCACTAAAATTATTTAACTGTCAAAGTTGGTATTAAATAAGGAGAATTATCAATGTTAAAACAATATATTTTTTCTATCTGATGAAAAATGATCCAGGAAAAATACGGGATATCATTCCCGAACATATCAGGTATACGAAAAACAGCAAGCCAATCAATTATTCAGGTGGTCCGTTCAGTGATAGAGGCGGCGGATTAATCTTATTCGAAGCAGAAAATATGGAAACGGCTACAGAGTTAGTTATTAATGATCCATTTATTACTCGGGAAGTAATTAAAACCAGATGGGTAAAAGAATGGATTCGGGAATTATAAAAAAAAGACAATCGGAAATTTATAAGCTATTTCCCCATTACTCTGCCGTCAATGGGCTGGAAAGAGAAAACCTGCGCGACCACATGACCGATATCGAGCTGATCCTGACCATGCTGGGTGAGGCAACCACCACCAAGCTGCATCGGGACCGGGATTCACAGGGATTTGACCCGTTGAAGAAAGTGCACAGGACGGCGGCGCAGTGGCTGGCAGAACACGCAAGGATATTGAAACACAGACCGGCAAACCGGTGATATCCGGTGATAACTTCAAGCAACTGGATGTCAGGAAACAAAAAAAGTTGAAAGATGGCAAGGAATAAAGTTAAAGAGGTTTTGAACATGTCGAAAAAAGCCCCCGAACTGACCTTTTAGCAGCACATCGAGAATTTTTTCATCCGCGAGCATAAATATGGTGTGCTCGAACAGATCGACATATCAGAGGAATGGAGGATTAGAAGATTCGTAGAATCTTCCCCTAAAGCTCCAAAGGAACTGAAGATTAGAAAATGTGAAGGAGTGAGCATTTTTGAAATATCAAGTTATACTTGATATACTATGAAAAAAAAAGTGTGGTTAATACCACACATGATTTTTTATACTAAACGATTGCGTCCATGTCCGTGACCGCTTCCATCTCTGGGATTCTTACGATAATCATCGTCCTGTCTATTGGGAATGCCATCACCATCGTGATCGCGTCCATTTTTACCAATGTTGTCGCAAGTCCCATCACCATCGACATCTATAAAATTGGCGCCGTTACCAGGATTATCACAAACCCCATCCCCATCGGCATCTACAAAATTGGGGCGGTTACCAAGATTATCACAAGCACCATCTCCATCAGCATCAATAAAATCTGCCCTGGCATAACCCTTGCTCTCACCATATTGTGCAGAAGCAAGTCCTATGGAAATTGCAATAAGTCCGACAATCAATACACCGATTATTACACTTTTTTTCATTTTATTTTTCCTCCTTATACAAGTCTTATTAACTTGCTGGTACTATCTCTGACTGTGGAAAATATAAAGATACTTTAGGGCTATAAAATTTTTAAAGCTTTATTATTTTCTTAATTGCTTTATAAATCTTAATTATAGTTTATAATATGTAATTGAATCATATATCTTGTTCGTTATTGAAAAAAGGTATAAATATCTAATATAATCGTATCCACTTCAAATCAAAGGATAAGAATGACAGCTTCAGAGATCACAGAAGGATGATTAAAGGCATGTCTCTGGCCGAGACGTTTAGTTGATCTTGTTAAGAAAGAAATGATATTATTTGAAGGAGATCAAAAAAATGGATTTATTCCCCGGATTATTTCGATTATTTTTTAACTGGATATATTCTATAAGAATAAACAAAAGATTCTACGAATCTTCTAATCTTCAGCTTCTTTGAAGCTTCAGTCAATAAAATCCGACCGAAGGGAGGATTTTCTATTACTATAGGTACGATCATGAAAGACATCGCTTATCTTTGGGACAACAAACTCATGTTTGAAAACCATCTTAAAGAGCACGGTTTTGAAAGCCAGCTTATACACCCTGGCTCAATTGGCTCGCCTTTTCTTCCCCGATTTAAATTGATGATCATTCCTACAGGGTTTGCCAATTCCGGATATTCAAAACTACTGCCCTCCCTCATGTTGAACAAACACAGGATAGAGGGATTTATCAATAATGGCGGAACGGCATTAATTTATGGTCCCATGACTGAATATCATTCATATGACTGGCTGCCTGTTAATATTGAATATACCCAGTGTTACAGATCTGTAAAAATCCAAAAACAGGGTCAGAGTAAGGCTTCAATGATCGTTGATGATCCTTTAGTGCAGTGTGATGGTTTTTTTAATTCGACTGAAGGTGAGTGCGTACTGCTAAACGAATCAGATGAAACAATACTGGTTAAGATCAAATATGGTGACGGACTGATCATTGCTACTACTATTCATGAATATCCTGCATCAGGATTTATCAGATGGGCTATTGACGGATCAAAATTTGTTAGTTTGTAGTAACCTTTTTATACTATAAATACTAACTAAAGGTTACTAACATTAGGTTACTAACCCAATGTTAGTAAACATCAAGCAATAGGAAAATATAGTCTATGGAATCAGCTCAATTCCTCGATATTTTAGGAAACAAAAACAGGAGAAATATCCTCCAGCTACTTGCATCCAGGCCTTATTATATCAGTGAAATATCAGATCGTATAGGGCTCGGACAAAAAGCAGTCCTGGATCATCTGGGACTGCTTGAGCAAAGCGGACTGATAAGATCAAAGACAACCAAACAGCGACGCAAATACTATCACATTACAGAGAACCTCAAATTGGAAGTATTCGTATCACCATATTCTTATACTGTTGAAACCAGTGTAGTAATACAACAACCATCGACACAAACCGATCAAATGCAGCCCTCTGACCAGGCCGGAGGATCACAATCCATTAAATTGTTAAAGCAATTGAATAAATACCTTTTCCAGCTTGAATCAAAACGACGTCAACTGGCAGAGAAACAGTGCAAGGTTGAAGGAGAAATGATTGATATCATGTCTAAGTGTATCGACATGATACAGGAAACAGCTCAAAATAATCCTGAAGCAGAGATCATGACAGAACTACTCAAACATCCACAAGATAAGCGCAGTCTGTCAATCAACCTGGATTTACCTGAATATTTCTTAGAAGAACATATCCAGTCTTTGGTAGATAAGCAAATCATAATTAAACGAGAAAAAGATAATAAGAAAATAATGAGTCTGTTATAAGATATACTTAATATACTATAATA
>JAIOQW010000022.1 GCA_021108405.1 Methanosarcinales archaeon | reverse complement strand
AAATTTTTTAGAATATAGATAAATATTGTTAAAACAATTAGAATTATTCCTAATATATATATTGGGTATTCTTTAATGTTCTTTTCAATTAAACTATATTTATAAAGAAACATCATACAAAAAAAGCATAATATATATATATAAAATATTATAGATGTTGAGAACGTAGACCAGAATAATATTCCAAACCAAGGACTATTTCCTTTAAAAAATAAAGCATCAAGAAAAACCTGCAAATTACCAGTCGATAAAGGAATTATTAAAAATATAAAACCTGAAGCAACGATGTCAAGAACTAGTAAAAAAATTGACCTAATAGAATTTACAGAAAAAGCTTTCTGAAAAATATAACGGGTTTCTAATATACTAAAAGAATCTGCAAATATATTCAACAACAAATATAATAATAAAAACCACCCATATTTATTGAAGTCTGAAAAAAGGGAATTTCTTGTTTCATCGAATAGTAAATAAATAATAAACATAGATAGTAATGATATTACTATAGTCCGAATAGGACTGATCTTTAAAAATATACGATATTTAGTAACAATATAAAAAACCATATATTGAAAGAAGATTAAATAAAAAATAGATATAAATAAAAACAGAAATGAAATTATTAAAAGAATAATATTTGTATGATTATATATATTAAATAGTTCAACTATTGGAAAATTACTATCCTCCATTAACCATGGATATGTAATCCAAGCGAAAATCCACATTGCAGTAATAAATACTATAAAAGATAACGCTACTATATAACTTGAGATAATATATTTTATAATTGGTTTTTTTTCAATATCTTTTTCATCAACTGAATATATATTCTGACATTTTGGATATATTACCAAAAAAACAAGGATTTTATACAAATATTTAAATTCAGAATCTTTTACAAAATCTTTATTAAATAAAATATAAAAAATAAATAATGCTGTTCCAATAAATAAACCAGCAAATAAAGCTAAATTGATTTCATATACACCATAATAAGAATCAAGTATTCCAAAGGTAACTGTAACAATAAAAGAAATTATTATCCATGCCCATATATGAATCTGAATTTTTATAAAAAAGGGGTTTTTTTCACAATAAAATCCATCAAATCCCTTAATAAATATTTTACACCACTCGATTATGTCCTTCATATTATGAAATGTTTTAAAAAAATTAATTAAAGTATTTTTTAATAAATTCGGTTTTTTTTCAAGATAAAGAGCAATGACTATTATGAACCCAATTATTTTTAATAAATCATCAATTGTATCAAATGTCATTGATTATTCCTAACTACTATTAAGTTTTCAATTCCATAATATTTGTTTTTCTTCCACGTCTATAAATTTTTTTTCATCGCTAAAAAAAAAGCACCGACGGAAGTGAAAGTTGTTATTAGGTAAATCCAAAAACCTATTAAAGGAAGATTAGTTAAAATAAATAGAAGGAATACTCCTACTATAATATCCATCCAAGGCTTTGATTTTTTACCTAATATTGAGAAAACAACTCTACCCAACCATATACTAAAAAATATCCGAGCAACATATAAAATAATTATTGTAACAAGTAACAATATTATTCCTAAGGGAGCACCCACTACTGTAATAAAAATTAAGAATGGGACTGTTAAGCCAATTATTACTAAAATTAACCCTAAAATAAAATTTTGAAATGGTGATATTGGTATTGCATATGAAATATTTTTAGTCTGGTTTGGCATTAAGAATAATATAAAAAATCCAATAATTAATAAAAATAAGTATCTAACCAGCCACCATATGATGGATTTTACTAAACCATTTTCTTCCTTTGTAAGTTTCTTTTTAATGAAATTTATATCTCTTTCTACGATACCAGATTTAATAGATGCTTCTTGCGGACTTGAATATGTAAAATTTCCATTTATATTAGCAATTGGAAGGACATTGAGATTATCTACAGCTAAATCTACATCACCACCAACATGACCTCCTATAATGACATTATTTCCTTCTCCATAGATATTACCTCCCACATCACCTTTGAGTTCCATTTGGTCAGCTAAAAAGACCAAATCACCACCTATTTGAGCATTGTCAGAAATAATTATTTTATCTGCACTTATCAGCAAGTCGTCATTAACATTTCCATTCACTATTAGCGTATATGCACCTATTCTTGTGTCATCTCCCACTTTTCCATTTATAATTACTGTGCCTGCACCAGCCATTAAGTCACCAGTAACATTACCCGAAATCTCAACTAACCTTCCTAAAAAAAGTACATCTCCTAGCACTGTACCTTGTATAAGAATATCATCTTCAATAATGTAAAGATCATCGTTAATAAATACATCAGAACTGATATTATCTTCAGGTTCTAGGATTTGAAAACTACTGGCTGAATTGCCAGATAAGATAAAAATTATAAAAAATATATTAATTAATAAAAAATGAATTCTCATAATAATCCTCTATGAAATTTTAGATAATGTGATCTATATATATTCTTTTCTAATAATTTAAGATTAGTTATAATAGACTTTGCTCATCCAATATTTTTTTATCACTAATTCTACTTTACTTTATCTTATTTATTTCCACTAGGCTGAATAAATATTTTTTCACCCCTTTCCTTCCATTTTAGATTGTATGAAAAAATTTCACATATATTGCTCTATTCTAGCTTATTTAAAAGCCTCAATAATCTTAATTTCTTCTATAATTAAATTATATTATTCTACTAAAATCCCAAATAACTCATACAGGCCGTCTTAAATTATTATTCCTATAAAAAAGAGATTCAATTAATCCATTAAATCAAGAAATAATATTGAAAAATTACAAAATTTTGGTTTTGGAACAATCTGTATATGTCTCTTCTTCTGTATTCACTGGTCATTCCATCTCATAAATCCCCTTGATCAGACAACTAACCCAACCTCAGGCATACCATTACGAACTACGAAGTCACTATACCCCGGACTTAATTCCAAGGCCTGTTTATGAACCTCAGCCTTTCGGTTTTCTATCTTGTCCGGCAATATAATTTTCAACAACTTCCCAACCATGTCCAACACTTCCATGATAACAACTTGGTGCCCATAGACTTTGTTTGCACCACTTTTTAAGCTTAAGGAAATTCCTTTCGTAATATCCTGCTAGTTCTACCTTTGAGCATCTTTGCAATAAAGCTTACGGAATACTTTGGGGGAAATTGAATAAATAAATAAATGTACATGATCTGGATTAACTGCCATATCAATAATCTTAATATCCAGTTCCTTACAGGTTTTTCGTAGTATATCAAGATAACTTGATATACTCAAGAAAATCCGAGCGTTAGCGAGGATTTTGTTCTGATTCCATCATCCATTTCCATACTGGTTTGACAATTATTGTTTTACTGTCTATTTCTATTTTTTCTTCCTGATCATATGTCAGGATCATACCCCTATTCAGGTTAAAATCATCCATTGCAGTCACAAGACCGTCCACTTCCCTTTTTCGATTATGCTTAGATAATTCAAAGCAGACTTGAATAACAAATTTGATTCTTTTTCTACTATCCAGTACTATAAAGTCGCATTCTTTATTATCTGAATAATAAAAAATATCAAAAGATCTTCTTAGAACATTAAACACCAGGTTTTCAAGTATCCATCCGTAATCGTTGGTGAATCTTGTAGAAATAGCCTGGATAAAACCATTGTCCAATACATATAGTTTTTTATTGTTTGTCATTTGTTTTTTTAGACTATAATCAAATTCTAAAATTATTTTGGCAAAATATGTCTCTTCCAGATAGGATATATAATTTTTTATGGTATTTACACTACCAAGATCAATGATTTTCTTTAAGGAATTATAACTGAATTTATTTGAGTAGTTACTTATTAGATATTGATATAGTTCTCTTAATTGTACTATATTGTGGATATTATATCTAACCACAATGTCTTTTATCACAATGTCTTCATAGATTCTTGAGAGTATCTCAATATCATTATAAAGTAAATATTCAGGCATACCTCCCTTTATCATGTATTCCTTAAAAAAATGTTTAATTTCTGCCCTGGCTTCTGTTTTATAAAACATGCTGTGTTCAAAATGAAATCCCTTCAGTTTTAAAAATTCATTGAATGCGAAGGGACGGACAATAATATCCACATGTCTCCCGGTTAATTTTGTTCCCAGTTCTTTGCTTAATAATCTTGCATTGGAACCGGTAATATAAAATTTAAAACCATTGTCATTAAACCGTCTTACAAAATTTTCAAATTTATTTATGTTCTGAATCTCATCTATGAAAAATGTTTTTTGTTTTCCAAATAATTCAATAAGAGCTTCATAGATATTGTTAAAATCATGTGATTTGAAATTGAATAATCTTTCATCTTCAAAATTAATATAATAAAAATCACTATTATTGTAATATTTGTCTATTATCTGCCTTAATGTAGTTGATTTTCCGCTTCTTCTTATCCCTGTTAAAACAATTACATGAGGTAGGTTTATTTTATTTTCAATATCATTAAGTATATTCCTTTCAATACCTACCGGTTTATTGAGAATTGACTCTCGCTGTTCTGTCAATATCTGTTTTAATTGTTCGCCTGAAAGCATGATAATATAAGTGCTATAATAATATGTAAAGTTACTCACTAATATTGAACGAAAAATGAATTTATTGTTCAATGGAATTGGATGATAATTGTTATGATCACTCAATTTAATTGTTCTAGTATATCAAGTATAACTTGAATCGAAAACACTTCGTATTTTCTATTCTTCAACTTCTTCGAAGCTTCAGTATCGAAAATGCTCACTCCGTTCACATTTTCTAATCTTCGGCTCTTTTAAGAGCCTCAGTCAAGAAAATCCGAGCGCTAGCGAGGATTTTATTCATATTAAGAGAGTATAAGAAAAAAATTAAATCTCTATCTCCTGCAGATCATGTCCGATCTCAACATGGCATTTACATGCATTAGCTATAACAGATACCATCTCTTCTTCAAACCCACGGGTCTGGGGATATAAATGTGTAAGTATGATCTTCCCAATGGTAATTCCTCTTAGCATTTCTGCCAGACGCTTTGGAGTTGTGTGATTATCTACCTCAAAGGTATCAGGGAATGAACATTCATGTATCAGCAGGTCAATCCCGTCGCTGGCTCTGGCAATATCATCAACCGGTTCAGTATCTCCTGTATATAACATTGTACGTCCTGCGAAAGATATTAAAAACCCTAATGATGGCAGGGCATGAACAGTGGTAATACATACAATTTCCAGTCCATCTATCTTAACGGTCTGTCCGGGTGAGAGTTCATTAATGTTGATATCTATTTTATTCTGCATATAGGAGTAGGTGCACATAAGGTCATTCCACCACTTTCGCGTACCAACCGGGCCCCATAGGTTTATCCTGGTCACATCACACAGCCAGTTGGCCTTAACAAGAGATAAAAAATCCGCACAGTGGTCAAGGTGTAGATGTGAAAGAAATACATTTTCAATACTAGTATGCTTATACGCACTTTGATAAATACGCTGTAGTACACCGCTTCCACAGTCAAATAGCACAGGTCCGTGACCCGTATCAACAATCAGCCCGGACTGTACACGTTCGTTTTGCGGTATACCGACTCCTGTTCCAAGTAGTGTGATATTCATATAATTACCCACATCTCAAGAAAACCCAATAGCATTTATAGAATTGCTTTACTATTGATCACTCAATGAAGCAAAGACCAAATGCTGTTGTGAAAGTCGGAGGAAGTCTAATTGACTGTATACCTTTACTTATACAGCAGATAAATGCCCGAGCTGCTGAGCAACATCAATCTGTATTGATCGTTCCCGGTGGTGGTATATTTGCCAATAATATCAGGAAGTTCCAGGAATCTTCAGGTATTTCTGACAATGCCGCGCACTGGATGGCAGTACTGGCAATGGAACAGTATGCTTATTATATCCTGGATAGTATAGACATCAGATCCATTGACAACCTGGATGAATTAAAACAGGGTGCAAGCCTTCTGCTGCCATATGGACTGCTAAGGCGTGATGATCGCGGTCTGCCCCATTCCTGGGATGTTACTTCTGATACTATTGCAGCATGGGTTGCACAAAGAACAAGTAGCATATTGGTTAAAGCCACAGATGTAGATGGTATCTGTATAGATGGTGAACTGCAATCCCGTATCTCTGCCAATGAGCTGATGGATATGGAAAAGACCTGTGTGGATACCGCACTTCCCGGATTTCTTACACATTATACAATGGACTGTGTTGTAGTAAATGGTAAATATCCCGGGCGGGTCCTGGCTGCCTTAGTAGGTGAAACTACAATAGGTACTGTTATTATTGGAAGAGCAAGATTTAAGTCAGTATAATCATACTACTACCAGATATTTGAAGGAGAATCATGACAATGACATCAAGAGCAAAAAATTGTATATCATGCGGAGTAAAGTTAATTGAAAAAGGATATGTACGTTTTCCATGTCCTACATGTGGCAAAGAAATAGGTAGGTGCACTATGTGCCGACATCAAAGCAATATATTCACCTGTCCGGGATGCGGGTTCCAGGGGCCCTGAGGTGATAAAATGGGAGAAGTAGCAGCAAAGATACAGATCATGCCTGCAGGAGTAGAGACCGATCTGGAAGCCCTAAAAGGAAGACTTACCAATGCCATACCTGAGGGAGTGAAACTTCACGGATTTTCAGAAGAACCAATAGCTTTTGGCTTAAAAGCAATTATTGCCGTAGTACTTGTAGGCGATGTAGAAGGCGGTACTGAATCAGTAGAAGAGGCTTTTGCGGCTACGGATGAGGTGCAGAGTGTTTCAGTCCTTGAATTGGGGCGGTTGTAAAGTAATCAGGTAAGGTTTTATCAGCTTGCCAGGGCTCGTAGATCAGGGGTAGATCGTCACGTTCGCAACGTGAAGGCCGCGGGTTCGAATCCCGCCGGGTCCACTTATCTGCCTGCATAATGTAGGTTATCAAAGTGTTTATCAGGTTTGTTACCAATAACTTATAGTTTACCATGTCTGAGAAATTTTTTATCGCTGTCCGGGATATGCTTAAAGAGCAACAGCTGTCCATTAGTGCGATCTCTCGCGAGCTTAAGAAAAAGGGATATGACATCCACAGATTGATCATTACCGGATACTTAAGGGCACTATATGATACTGGCTATCTTGAAGAAACAGAGATTCCTCCTTCGAAGGTATATACTTATAACCATAAAAAACAGCAAAGAGATATCTACCTGATATTAGAAGAACGACTTAAGGATGTGGATTCCGAATACAGGTTTCCGGCAGCGGTCTACATTTTAACTTCACTGTTCAACAGACCGTGTTTTAGATATGAATTAAATCTGGTCGGAGTGGTTCCGGGATCAAGTCATTATGTTAAGGAATCAAAAGGTGATTTGATCAAGAAGTTTAGAGAGGACATTACCCGATTTGAGATTCCTGCAAATGATAAAGCTTATGAGATGAATAGTAATGATGCAAATGTTATTTCAACAGGTTGCAATGTTATTTTTGGCATTATAAAAGACACGATGGATATGACCGGGCTCAAGTCCAGGTATCATTCTACCCAGATATGGGAATATATTCAAGACAAGCCTGTTGAAATAAAATAATTGATTGAATGATTGATTGATCATGTCAGTGATATCACTTCTATCTGATTTTGGTAGTGTATATCCTGCCCAGATGAAAGGTGTTATACTTAATATCGATCCAACTGCGGTTCTTATTGATATTACCCATGACATCCCACCTCAGGATATTGCTGCCGGAGCCTTTGCTTTAATGATCACTATACCTTATTTTCCAAAGGGCACGATCCATCTAGCTGTAGTTGATCCGGGAGTTGGAACCAACCGCCGTCCTGTACTGGTAGAATCCGGAGGACATCTGCTTGTCGGTCCTGACAATGGGCTACTTATACCGGCAGCTTACAGGCTGTCGCAGGATATATTAGTACGCGAGATCACGAACAGGGATATGATCTTAACTGTTTCTTCCACTTTTCACGGACGGGATATCTTTGCTCCTGTTACAGCCCATTTATCAAATGGGTTAAAACCTTCGGATATAGGTGATGAGATAGAGGATTATGTGAAACATGATTTTGCCCCGCCGCAGGTTAAAGACAAAAAGGTCTTAGCCCAGGTCATCTTTATAGATGGATTTGGTAATCTCATTACTAATATAACAGGTGAACAGATGCTTAATTCTTTTAAGTATGGTGATAAATTAGCAGCTTTGGGTGTAACAATGCCTCTGGTATATACTTATGCACAGGTAGGACGTGGTGAGATGCTTATGCTCATTGGCAGTCACGGATACCTGGAAATATCAATTAATTCAGGCAATGCTGCTGCACAACTGGGACTTGGAATAGGAGATCAATTATGGTTAAGCACTCATCAATAATCTTAGCAGGTGGTCGGGGTAAACGGATGGGAGATCAGGAAAAGGCCCTATTGCAATTTAAGGGCAGGACATTAATAGAACATATTATCGATATACTTGATCCTCTGGTTGGAGAGATAGTGATCTCTGTTAGAGATGCCAGGCAGCAGAGTGTGCTGGAACCGTACATAAAGGGCCGGATCGTGGTAGTGGACCAACTTAGAGGCATCGGACCGCTGGCAGGTATTGTGGAAGGGTTGAGGGCTGTTAAAGGTGAATATACTTTTATAACTGCCTGTGATATGCCACATCTGAATGCTGGTGTGGTGGAGCTGCTTTTTAATAGGGCTAATGGGCATGATGCAGCTTTGCCTGTACATAAAAATAATAGATTTGAGCCTCTGCATGCTGTCTATTGTAGTGGACCTATGCTGACTGCGACGCAAAAGGCTATTGAAATGAATGAGGGGTTTATACTGGCGCCGATAAGTGAATTGGGGGATGTTGTTGTGGTGGGTACCAGGGAGATACGGAAGATAGATGCGAAGCTTGGTACTTTTATTAATGTAAATACATGGGAGGATGTGGAAAAGATGGTAAAGGGTTTGTAATTAATTAAGGCTCTTCCTGTGTTTCAAGTTGTTAGTTCAAGATTAAATTGAGCAAAGAACCCA
>JAIOQW010000205.1 GCA_021108405.1 Methanosarcinales archaeon | reverse complement strand
TAGACATCTTATACCAGTAGTTAACTCGGCCATACCCGTCTTAACCGTTTCTCTACCCCAACCAAATTCTCTTTCTGCTTTACGAGCATTACCATCCAGTAATTTAATGGTGGTCTTGCCAATGTATTCTCTTCTTTTAGCACCGCTCATTTTGTTCGCCGCATTCTTGATGATCGACTTGATGTCCTCTGTTATCTCACTTATTTTCATCTTACAAACCATCCCTCATGATTTATTGAATTCGTTATGGTACAATCTATAATAAAATTTTCCTATAATTTTGCCCAAAATTTGGCATATGAGACACCAGTATTTCTGCCAGTTGTCATTTGATGAAAAATCAATATGTAAATCAGGTGGGAGAAAATGGGTGAATTATTATTTGTGAGTTACCTAACCTTAAATCTGCGTAAATCAGCGTTAATCTGCGCCTAAAAAAAAAACCTAATTAATAGGACCGTGGCAGATTATATATATTACGATACCTTATGGTTGACGCGACACTAGTATTTTAATTGCTTCTTATACTCTGCCCTAAAGGTCATGCCTTTCAAATTTTGTAAAGGAATGGCCTTTTGGCTATCCCCTCTTTACCAAACTGTATATGCGACTTTCATCGCACATAGTT
This sequence comes from Methanosarcinales archaeon, assembly GCA_021108405.1. Taxonomy (GTDB): domain Archaea; phylum Halobacteriota; class Methanosarcinia; order Methanosarcinales; family Methanocomedenaceae; genus Methanomarinus. The sequence goes on along the minus strand of JAIOQW010000205.1, from coordinate 8,476 downwards.
CAAGTATTCCATAATCCTTTCTGTATCAGGCAGCAGCCAAGAATTCTGTAGATTCAGATTATTTTATTTTGAAGTCATTTGAAATAACAGAATAAGTAACATCATTCCATATTCCTTGTGTATTCGTATTTTTAAGAATACCTCCGACGTCTCCATCTGCATCCAGTCCGAATCTGAACATCTTGCATATGAGATTAACAACTCCACCTCTTATCAGCTCGATTTTTTCACCGGTATCCAATTTTATTTGAAGACCAGAAGTACCAAATTCAGTTATAATGTAGCCCTCAAAAATGTCTTTATCAGGTGTCTCAATTGTTACAACATCCGTTGATCTCATCGTTAACCCGTTTATCTTGACAATATTGGAATTCATACCTTGAAACACTGTTTCTATATTAAATCTCAGTACCCAGTTATCTTCATTATTGTTTTCGTTAAGATCTTCCATGTATATGAATTCTTCACCCACTCCTCTAACTGAACTGTCTTTTACTTCACCGTCCTGTAATATTGATATCCATACCTCTCCACTGTCAACATCGATCTCAACTACTTTTATTGTAAAGCCCTCTGGAAGTAACAGAGGTTTGTCTGATGTTAGCAAATGGGCATCGTTAATGTTCTCATTTATGATCAATTTGCTAAGGTACCAATCTTCAGTCTCGTTATCGACTATAGTATAATTATCACCAAGCAATACAATAAATGGGCACCCATCACGCTCATAGGCTAAAGTCCTGTATACAAAATTTGAATCGTTGATCGTTGAAACTGGGCCGTTAATCACGAAATCCAGACTTTCCATAGATCCTTCACAGTAGAATACATCAGGATAATCTGCTGCAGTAAGGTTCCATATAGTATCACCTTTAATGATATTCTTTTGCATATACGCATAATCCCAATAGTTCGTATTTTTAAGAATACCACCGACGTCTCCATCTGTATCCAACCCGAATCTGAACATCTTGCATATAAGATTAACAACTCCACCTCTTATCAGCTCGATTTTTTCACCGGTATCCAATTTTATTTGAAGACCAGAAGTACCAAATTCAGTTATAATGTAGCCCTCAAAAATGTCTTTATCAGGTGTCTCAATTGTTACAACATCCGTTGATCTCATCGTTAACCCGTTTATCTTGACAATATTGGAATTCATACCTTGAAACACTGTTTCTATATTAAATCTCAGTACCCAGTTATCTTCATTATTGTTTTCGTTAAGATCTTCCATGTATATGAATTCTTCACCCACTCCACTAACTGAACTGTATTTTTCTTCACCGTCCTGTGATACTGATATCCATACCTCTCCACCGTCAACATCGATCTCAAGTACTGTTATTGCAAAGCCCTCAGGAAGTAACAGAGGTTCGTCTGCTGTTAGCAAATGGGCATCGTTAATGTTCTCATTTATGATCAATTTGCTAAGGTACCAATCTTCAGTCTCGTTATCGACTATAGTATAATTATCACCAAGCAATACAATAAATGGGCACCCATCACGCTCATAGGCTAAAGTCCTGTATACAAAATTTGAATCGTTGATCGTTGAAACTGGGCCGTTAATCACGAAATCCAGACTTTCCATAGATCCTTCACAGTAGAATACATCAGGATAATCTGCTGCAGTAAGGTTCCATATAGTATCACCTTTAATGATATTCTTTTGCATATACGCATAATCCCAATAGTTCGTATTTTTAAGAATACCACCGACGTCTCCATCTGTATCCAACCCGAATCTGAACATCTTGCATATAAGATTAACAACTCCACCTCTTATCAGCTCGATTTTTTCACCGGTATCCAATTTTATTTGAAGACCAGAAGTACCAAATTCAGTTATAATGTAGCCCTCAAAAATGTCTTTATCAGGTGTCTCAATTGTTACAACATCCGTTGATCTCATCGTTAACCCGTTTATCTTGACAATATTGGAATTCATACCTTGAAACACTGTTTCTATATTAAATCTCAGTACCCAGTTATCTTCATTATTGTTTTCGTTAAGATCTTCCATGTATATGAATTCTTCACCCACTCCACTAACTGAACTGTATTTTTCTTCACCGTCCTGTGATACTGATATCCATACCTCTCCACCGTCAACATCGATCTCAAGTACTGTTATTGCAAAGCCCTCAGGAAGTAACAGGGGTTCGTCTACTGTTAGCAAATGGGCATCGTTAATGTTCTTATTTATGATCAATTCGCTAAGGTACCAATCTTTAGTCTCGTTGTCAATTATAGTAAAATTATTACCAAGCCATACAATAAATGGGCACCCATCACGCTCATAGGCTAAAGTCCTGTATACAAAATTTGAATCGTTGATCGTTGAAACTGGGCCGTTAATCACGAAATCCAGACTTTCCATAGATCCTTCACAGTAGAATACATCAGGATAATCTGCTGCAGTAAGGTTCCATGTAGTATCACCTCTACTGATATTCTTTTGCATATACGCATAATACTCACTTATTCCTATCTCGTTAAATGATACTTCCACATCAATACCTGCCGGGGTATTATTCGCCTGTGCCGATACTGTCGATACTGTTAAAAGAGTGAAAAATATAACAGTAAATACTATCAATATTCTTTCGGGTTTAAAATAATTTAAACACCTATACAATTTGTACTTGTCTTGATTAAATTCTATCATCCTATTAGACCCTCCAATCAAATTTTTATCATCAAAGATTAAAATCTGTTAATATGATATATCTCAATGATAATACATAAATATTTCGATTAATAGATATTTGTAATTATTTATACAATATCGAAATTATAAATAATTAATTGTTTTTCATCAGATTATAGTTCTTATGTTGTAGTTGCTATTTATCAGTGTGGTTCTTACCACAATTTGTATAGATACAACCATTACATCCAAAATGAACCGGTTACAGAGAAAACGGCAAGAATAGGCATCGAGTGATCACTTGTCTGATCGGTCTGACACAGGAAGAAGTGTATCGGATCAGGCGCAGTATTGCGGTCATGATTGAGTACGGTTATAACCGGGAGGAAAATATTATTAGTTTTTCTATTTTAAAAGTATATTCATCGGATAAGAATGATCCAATATCAGTAAGTATTAAAAGTAATGTTGTTTAATGTTAATGTTTGATTAAAGAAATATAATATACTCACCGTAGAGGTCGCAAAGAGCACAGAGATAATACAATGTCAAGACACAAACATCAATTCAAACAATCAAAATCTGATATTGTACCGGATGAGGCTAAACATTTTATCAAGACACTACGCCAGAACAGGCATGAGCTTGCTGGACGTTACAATGTAAACTATCTGGGATTATTTGGATCATATATACGCAATGAACAAACAGTAGGGAGTGATCTGGATATTCTGGTAGAGTTTGATAAAACGCCCAGTCTTTTTCAGTTTATCAGACTGGAAAATGATCTGGGCGATTTACTTGGAGTTAAGATGGATCTGGTAATGAAGGATTCGTTAAAACCTGCTATTGGAAAGTGTATCCTGGATGAGGTAGTATCGGTATGACTATAAAATGGCAATTTATAGACTACCTTATTGATATAATTGATACTATCGATAAAATTGATAATTTTACTCAAGGAATGGATTTCATTAAATTTACAGCAGACGACAAGACGGTATTTGCTGTTATTCGTGCATTAGAAATTATTGGTGAAGCAGCAAAAAATATGCCTGAATGTAAATTCAGATGGAGGAACGAAAGTCACAACAGTCGAACTCCAGGACGCAATTCATCACTGGCTGGAGGATAAACCCATCAGATGCCACGTATTGAGCTTAGCAGATATTCAAGAGGTAATTGCTGCATGGCTCCTGGGATAGTATAATACACAAAAAATCCTGAATCCGGCTCCCTTTAAATAATATCAGATCCTAAGTTGATAATGATAGGATGGCTCTTCAATTAATTGAAATATTCATTCCCTCAAAGGATGAATACCGTGTGAAAAATATCCTGCAAGATCTAAAAGTATTAGATATCTGGCAGGAACGATTCACAAAGGATCTGATCCATATAAAGATACTTCTTCCGATAGAAGATACTCAGGAAGTACTTGACCTTCTTGAAAAACAGATATCCAGGGTAGAGGGCTACAGGATAATGCTTATCCAGGTAGAGGCTTCCATTCCCAGACCCGAACCGCCTGAAAAGGAGGTTCCTGGTGAGGAAGTACAGCCAAACGAACACAAACACAAGCCTAATTCAAAAACGGCCAGGATCAGCCGTGAGGAACTGTATTCAGATATTGACAGCACTATCAAATTATCAAAGATATTCATCTTGCTGGCTCTGCTCTCTTCGGTGGTGGCTGCTGTTGGTATCCTACAGGACAATGTAGCTGTTATTATCGGAGCCATGGTGATAGCTCCTCTACTGGGTCCGAACCTGGCCCTGTCCCTTGCCACGACCCTGGGGGATATGGACCTGGCAAAAAGGGCCATGAAATCGAATATCACCGCAATTATTACTGTCCTGTCTTTTGCTGCTATTATGGGATATATGTTGAAATTCGAACCTGACATCCCCCAGATCATCTCCAGGACAAAGGTCGGTCTCGGAGATATCGTGCTGGCCCTGGCCGCCGGCAGTGCTGCAGCACTTTCGATGTCAACAGGTGTGTCAAGTGCTATCATCGGTGTGATGGTGGCAGTGGCACTGCTTCCCCCGCTGGTTGTATTGGGGATGCTGCTGGGATCAGGGCACTGGGAACTGGCTGTGGGGGCGGTGCTGCTGGTGCTTGCGAACCTGATCTGCATCAATCTGGCCGGTGTTATGACTTTTTTAGTCCAGGGGATCCGTCCGCGAAGAGTATGGAATGACGACAGGGCAAAGAGAGCTACGCAGATCGCCATAGTACTCTGGACATTGCTATTGGCGGGGCTTGTGGCTGTTATTCTGTTTTCACAAAAGGGTTGAGGGGAAAAACTATAGATATTTTCGCCTTTTCCCATCCGTATGGTTATATTCTCCCGCAACAACGTCCATATCAATCCGGACTTCTGAATGGCAGCTTATACAGGCCCAGTAGCTTTTTGAAATATAATTTCCCGCGCGATTTCCTGCGGTGTGATTAAACGAATCTCCCGGGGTATATCCTGTTGACTCATTACATAAACTAAGATAGAATGCTCTATGGAGATTATCCGATTCATTTAACACTGCTCCTACATTGACCGTTGTTGTCTGTGCGCTAAAAAGATCAGGATCATTGAAAGTATTATTCCTGTTACCGTGACACCAATCATCATCACATGTACGTACAGTAATGGAATGTGCATTTTCATTACCTGTTAGAGAAGCATTATGACAAAGATGGCAAACCTCATTCTCATCGATAATATTATTGTTATTCTTATCCAGGCTGACTAACTTTGAAACAGTATTATTGGTCCATGTATTCTGGCTCCATGTCCAGACCTTATCTTCTACTGATTGAATTGTGCTATTGGAAGAGTAATATCCAATACCACCAATGGCAAGATATGTAGTATAATTAGTATTATTAGCAGCACTGGCATGTGCCTGCCCTATTGAAGAGCCGATAACCTCATCATACTCTGCCACATGACAGCGCTGGCATGTTACCTGATCATAATAGTTATGCTCCCCCATGAACATAGAAGCAAGATCAGGGATTGCAAATATACCAATTGATACCAGGCCAAGTATTAATAATAAGAACGGAGTGATGCGTTTCATGAAAATTCACCCCTACTCACTCAAAAAATCCCCTGGTATTATTATATAATTGAGCATCAGTACTCTTAATTATATAATGTGCTGACTGGTCTAATCCGCTAATATTATTATGGATCGTGATATTACCTGTTGTTTCATTATACATGGAATGACAGTTTGTACAGTAGATATTCCTGGTAAGATCGTGTTTCAAATTCACATTATACGTTACATTTGAGCTGGGATTATATCCATGACATGTGCAATTTATTAATTTGTGTTCGCTTAATGTGACATTGGCTGCAGACGCCGGGTGGCATTTACTGCAGAACGATTGCGGATCTGCTTCACTTTTATAAAGATCATGACTGCCCGATAACATAGCACTTGCTATACCTATGGTCAGCAGTACATTGATAGCCACTATTATAATTTTTTTCTTCAAGATCAGTATATTTCTGATCGTAAGATGAAAATTCATAACCCCACTAACAATATAATATATTCCTAAGTATATTATAATGTTTCCTTTTATTCAACGTACAGGAAAAATAACAAAATCCTCCCTTCGGTCGGATTTACTTGATCCTTTGTTGCCTTCATCAGGCACAGCGCTGGCTTAAGCAAGTTGAAAGCAAGCATTACTATGCCTTCGGGCGATTTGGGCTCAGCACATTCTTGTTGAAATACGCTGAATACAGAAACTTCTTTTAGTACTGGATTGGTTCACTGCTTATGGATCTTTTGACTTAGTCTCAGCCTTGAAATATCTTATCAAAGCGTAAATAACGAGGAGAATGATTACAACAATCACGCCCCATAATAGCATCTTTACGTAAAAGCTAATACTAATCGCAATTATTGCGAGGATCAAAAGAAAAATTTCTATACCAATTTTAGTCATTTTTTTCACCTTTTATGGTTTGATTTACATATATTACTATTTTTGGAGAGAAATAAAAAGTTCCTGTATCGTAGAAACCGAGTTTACCCGTAGGTGAAGTTTTGTAAGGGTCCATTGCAGCACCAACTTGCAGCAGATATTCTCCGTATTGTTCTAACGGCTGTGTTTCTAGAGCAAGAACAACAGATTCATCTTTATTTAAGACTAAATAATGAGTTGTAGATAGCTCCTCTCCCAAATAACTTGGTTGTTGAGTATAATTAATAAAATAAAAAATTAAGAAATCATGAGATTCATTTCTATAATTAGCTAAGAAAATATAACTAGTAATAGTCTCCCCCTCAGAAATATATGATACATTCCAAACCCTATTTTTCTTAAATGGATATGTATCTGATATTATCATTGCAATTGTGTCTGGAACTTTTAATTCAGAAAGATTTAGGATATCATATTGAGTTTCATTCTTGCTACTTGAATATAGTCTATATCTTCGGACGCTGTTGCGGTTGAATCACCGTAAAGATTATACCAATACGATCCAGAATCTTTAACTCCAGTGATGGTAACATCTAAATTATAAGTAACTCCAGATAATGTAGAAACTCCTGAACCATCTGAAATTACTAAGAACCCAGATGTACTGCTCTTGTTAGTAAGAGTTCCTTTGGCATTCTCCATTCTTAGATCCTTTTCTGGGGATTTTGCACATGCTACAGTTACAAAAGCCATGCCCAAGAACAGCATTGCTACAAACACCGCGCTTAATTTAATTCCTTTACTTTTCATGTTGTTTTACTCCTGTATTCTATTTCCCTCCTGAAGCCAGAAAAGCCAACTTTTAAATATAATCAAAGCCAATACTAATCTTGCCTTAGGGTATATGGTGTTCAATTGCTCTTTTGTTAGTTGGGTTGAACACCTTATGAATATTCTTATACACTCACCATATATATATTTTTTGCTACGTTTTTCTTTTTACGTAGGAAACAATCAAATTAGAATAAAATCTTGCGTTTCTAATTTGATAGTTTGATTATAATCCCCTACGGTGCAAAAAAAGCATATAAAAATTCAATTTTTTTTTACAGTAGTATTTCCTTTAGTCTTAATCCCATGGATGGAAAAGCAGATGCATGAGGGACTATCTATTAAAGCTTCAGATAAACTTGAAGATCATATCACTATCTTTGGATACAATGAAATGGTTGAATCCCTTGTACATGAACTGGAAGACCTTGACATACCTTTCATTGTCATTGATGATAATGAACATCATATTAGGACACTACATGAGGATGAAGTCGAATGCTTATTTGGAGATCCAACTGATGAAGATGTCCTGATAAACAGTAGAATATGCAAAGCAAAATTATTGATAGCTAATTGCAGATGATAAGAATAATATTTATTATCTAAAATATGCAGGAGCCAATAGAGTTATTTCTCCGAAAGCATTATTGGGATCATTCATCGAACGAAAAACAATCGCTTCGTTAAATAATAGGATCATCGGTAGTACTCATTTCGTGACCGGGCTTGAGATTGCTGAGTTTCCTATTTATCACCGCAGTTCGTTACTTAAGAAAAGTATAAAGAAATCAAAAATAGGCGAATCTACAGGAGCAAATATAGTTGGAATATGGAAAGGTGGTACTTTATCCTTAAACCCGGGATCTGACGAAATAATTAAGAGGAACTCAATATTGTTAGCAGTGGGCAATAAAGAACAACTTAAGAAATTAAAAAGATTTACCCATTAATATTAAGGGATAATGTATGAAGAATTAGAGTATATATAGTATCTCCGAATAACTTCTTAATTTTACTTCAATTCCTGAGTTCGTTTTAAA
>JAIOQW010000208.1 GCA_021108405.1 Methanosarcinales archaeon | reverse complement strand
AAACAAGGTATGTATGACCCCTACGGAACTGAGGTCAATGGCAACAATCGATGATGCAGATAAGAGATATAATCTGGAGAACTTGAAGGTCATCCTGACTGCGGGGGAGCCCTGCACACCAGGTATTATCAGGTTCTTTAATGAGAAATTCGGGATACCTGTGAGAGAAGGGTACGGTCAGACCGAAACATGTGCGATTGCCTGCAATATACCTGGAATGGAGGTCAGGCCGGGGTCTATGGGGAAGTTCACTCCGGGAGTGGATGGGGCGATTGTGGACCCTGGGACCGGAGAATGTGTGCCGGTTGGCAAGAAGGGGATCATTGCTGTTATACGGGACCATCCTATGCTTTTTAAGGGTTATCATAAAAAGGAGGAAAAAACTGCTGAATGCTTTGTAGGCGACTGGTATTTGACCGGCGACCTGGCAATGACGGATGAAGATGGGTATATCTGGTTTGATTCAAGGGTGGATGATGTGTGTATCAGTTGTGGGTACAGGATCGGGCCGTTTGAGGTTGAGAGTGCGGTTGATTCCCATGTGGCTGTGCTTGAAAGTGCGATGATTCCCAGCCCGGACCTTTTAAGGGGGGAGATCGTTAAGGCTTTTGTTGTGCTGAAGGATGGATATGCGCCGTCCGATGAGCTTGTGAAGGATATCCAGCAGTATGTTAAGTAGGTGGCGGCTCCGTACAAGTATCCGAGGGAGATTGAATTTATCAAAGAGCTTCCTAAGACTATTAGCGGTAAGACCAGGCGTAAGGAACTGAGGATTAAAGAGTTTGGGAAGAAGAAAGGTGTGATTGAAGAGCTTAAGGAAAAGGGGTTGTGGTATAGGTAGGGGAGTAAGTAATCGCTTTTTTGGAGTGCACCCCAAAAAACGTACAATTAGTTAACCAATGAAAATTTTTAGGGTGTAAACATGAAAATACGACGGACATACACACGAGAATTTACATTGAAAATCATATGTGAATGTGAAAACAATGAGGGTATGGCTCAACTCAACCAGCAATATGGCATACATCTTATCCCTTCACATCTATAGTTGATGTCCCAACCCCTTCCTTTTCACATCTATCCTCACAGGTATGCGCCTGGTAAGCTGGTCGATATGGCTGATCACACCAATAGTCCTCCCAGATACCGCAGGCTTTCCAGTGCATTCAAAGCAGCATCCTGGGTCTCACAATCCAGTGTGCCAAAGCCCTCGTCCAAAAAAAAAGGGAGTCCAGCCTCGAGCGCCCGCCGCTTCGTTCAGACAGTTTCAGGGCCAGCGACAGGCTGGCCAGGAATAACTCACCACCGGACAGGGTCTCAACCTGTCGTTTTTCGCCAGGGGGTTATCATTAAATACCAATAAATATATATTGGTATCTATGACAACAAATACCAGTCCACAAATAAATGTTCGGTTGCCTGTCAAATTACTTTCAGCTGCAGAACAATATGTAGAAAACTACGGCTACAGAAATATGCAAGAATTGATTCTTGAAGCTATCCGGGATAAAATATTCAGAGAAAAAAAATATGACGAAACACTTTCTGAAAGGGAAGTAGAATTAATAGAAAAACTGCTAACTATGTCCATTGAAAAAGGTAAAAGAACAAAATCCTCGCTAGCGCTCGGATTTTCTTGAGTATATCAAGTTATACTTGATATACTATAAAAAATAATCAAGCTATCCTAAAGGCTTTGCAATGAAATTTAAACTGGCAGCTACAGAATTCTTTATCAGGCAAATAGAAAAACCGGATGAAAAATCTAAGAATCAAATAAAAAAAAATCCAGTTGATTTCATCCAAGCCATTCCGATTCAAACGACTCCATTCAAAAACGATACATAATGAAGTGGATACGGAAATAGAACTACTTAGCCAGGATTTTCGATGATCTACCGGATTAATTTTATGTACTATTAAAGTTTATTAAATTAATGGTTGTATAATCATATGCCCAAAAATAATAAGATCACAGGAGATATGAAGGTCGAAGAAATTGTTGCTATGTATCCTCGATCATTAAGTATATTTGTCAAGTATGATGTGGGAGTTGCAGGATGCCGTTGTGCTCCATTTAGCAGTCTCAAAGAAGGTGCCAGTATCAAAGGTATCGATCTGGATGCCATATTGAAAGATCTTAATGAACTTGCAGCCCGGATCGATGCTAAAAAATTGAAGACGAATGAATATAAATATACTCGATAGACCATGCTTACAGACTCTCTCAGTATCCACCTCAAATTCCCTACTTTTTGAAATGGATACATCTTTCAAGTATATAAGCACTATCTCCTATTCGAAACAGATGCGCTGTCCTCTCACCCACCAACCCCTTCTCAACCTGGTTTCTTAACTCCCAGTACTGCCCGGGTGCAACATTGAACCGTATCAAAGCCCGACCTATGCCATGTTGAATAAGAGACCTGTTGATCACTTCACATTCAAATTGAACCTTATCAAGCACCATATATTTATTCTTAAAAAAAGGTGAATCAAGAGATACATCCGAGGTAAAAAGACTGTATTTATTATTATTATTTCGAAAAAGACCTGCCTTTTGACCCAGCTCATCTGCAAGTTCTCCTAACAAACCAGCTTTTACCACAGCAGGATCAATTTCAAAAGCATAGGTCCCCATCTCATCGACAATAGGCACCAGTGCCACATCACCTGATTGCAATATATAGTACTTATCATCCTCAAGTACCACTGCCGAGCGACTACATACCCTGAGTTGACCAAAGTACAGCGTCAATCTGTTCAACTTACCGTTCACACTAAGATACTCACATTCACACTCAAACTTAATACGCTCCGGCGGTATTTGTGGTGGGGCTTCAAAAACCACACTGTCAGTAATATCCCTGTATGCATTCAAAACATCAGAAATCCCGGGTTGTAAGGTATCAATATTACGTACATGCTCGGTTTTCGGTCTGGATGGATCACAGAAGATAACCTGCGCATCGCCCACCTGATCGATCACACCAGGTGATAGTGCATCACCTTCGATAAAAGTGATATTATCAACACCATATAATGCAGCATTCTTGCAGGCACATTCCAGCTTATTCTTATCAAGCTCGATCCCGTAGACATGGTCACATTGCAGTGCGAAAAAAACAGTCTGCCCACCAATACCGCAGCTTATATCTGCCAGTACATTGGTCTTAAGCCGACTGGCCCTGTACCTTGCCACAATCTCTGGTGTGGCAAACCTGACTCCGTCAGCACATGTATAAACCGGTCCCGAGAACTTAGAACTGTTCACTCGTTCCATCAGACCATCCTATTTTCCTACTTATGTGTAAAATAAGCAATTACCTGCTTATCTACACTATCGATCCTGGCATATCCGTATCTCTCGAACTGCACTATCGCATCAAGTTCTTTTATAATACCTGCTTCCCCTATACCGGTGATCTCACCTTCAGGTGTCATAACACTGACAGGTATACCATCAACAGGAGCCCAGTGTATAATTCGGCCCTTTCCTTTTTTTATTGTTTCAATATCATATCCGATAAATTCGGCTGTATTGCCATCAATGATCCTGATATTACACAGGTCTTTCAATCTGAATACATCACCTTTACGTGCATCCTTAATATCCCGGCTACAAACAAACACGCTGCTGGTTACTGGTATCTCCCTGAATCCCCTATCCTCGGAAGGGTGTAGAGATGGTCTGGCAACAGTCGGTTCAAAACCAGGGATTTCCAGTCTAACCGGATCCCACACAAAGAAATATCTATTAGCATCCGCATCTATCAATTTTCTGTTCTCAGCATACAGGTTATCAAGACTAAGACTAATATCGGTCTCACCCACACCCATATCAATAAAGAACTTACGCAGTGCCTCAGAACGTATCCCGCGTCTACGAAGAGCACGTAAAGTAGGCAATCTTGGATCGTCCCAGCCCGAATATTCGCCAGATTTAATAGATGTACTCAGGGCACTGGTACTAAATTTACCAAATCCATGCATCTTTACTCTACCCCAGTGGAAAGTATGAGGATATGTCCATCCAAGATAATCATAAATATACTTCTGGCGGCTCTCACTATCCATCAGGTCCTTACCCCGTATGATATGGGTTATACCCTGCAAATGGTCTTCTATAGCACCTTCAAAATCCAGCAGTGGCCAGACCACATACTTATCCCCTACTTCAGGTCGGGGGTGTGGAGTTTTGATTATCCTGAATGCTCCCCAGTCACGCAGAGCAGGATCTTTATGTTTGATATCGGTCTTGATCCTAAGCACAACCGTACGCTCTTCATATTCACCGGCAAGCATACGCTTCCATTCTCTTAAGTTTTCCTCAGGTGCAATATCCCTGTGTGGACATGCCTGTTTAGTGTCCTTTAATTTCTTGAACTCTTCCTGTGTACAGGTGCACACATAAGCATGACCGCCAGCTATGAGCAACTCGGCATATTCATAGTATACAGGCAACCTATCCGATGCTATTACTACTTGGTCAGGCTCTGCCCCGATCCACTTACAATCCTCCATATACCAGTCATATGCTTCAAGCATAGGACGTTTGGTCACAGGGTCAGTATCATCAAACCTGATGATAAATGTACCATTATATTCTTTTACATATTCACTATTGACAACTATGCCGCGCGTACTACCCAGAGTGGGAGGACCGTTAGGATTGGGAGCAAATCTCATTATGACTCTGCCTTTTGAATCAGGAAGTGGTTTTAATCCTTTATCAGGTTCTTTACGGACAGATAACTCATCTATCAGTTCAGGAGCAAGAGATTTAAGTTCTTCCTGCCATTTTTCCGGAGATCCTGATGCTATATCTTTTAAAACAATTCCAATTAGTGGTGGTATTTCCTTTGCCTTTGCCCTGAGTTCGGGATGTTCACCCATAAGTTTGCCCATAACAGCCCCCATCTGGGGTGCCTTTTCGTATTTAACAGCATTCTGAAGTGCGAATTTTTTTATAAGAATTTCAATCTCTTTATCCATATAAACCCTCAAGTGTATTGATCAATTATAAATCACTTTCGTGTATAACTGCTTCTGCTGCCTTATAACCTGCCTTAATGGAATCATTCATACTCCTTTCAGGATAATTTGCTTCAGAGAACATACCTGCAAGGTATAATCCTTTAAGATTTGTACAATAAGGAAGAATAGTATCTGCATAACCTGTTTCATAGACAGGTGCGGTCTGTATATCACGCGTTAATTTCCACCATAACACCGTACTTTGATCAAAATCAGGGAACATGGACTCAATACCCTGTATGAATCTTTCCATTACCTTTTCCTGGTCGGCTGTATACAGTATATCTTCAGGGTCCTGGAAGTATGATGCAATATAAACCAGATGCTCCTGTGCATAATCCTGCACTGGCATAAAATTAGTATGCTCTATCAAGGCTCCAAAAGGTACCTCTGCATTAATATTCAGCCAGTATGTACCATCTTTCAGCAGGGAAGCGGATAATCCCAGTAATGCACAGCAGGTACCCTGATAATGTATTTGATCAAGGTTAAGATCAAGAATTCCAGGTTTGATCATTTTTGAGAGTGTCATAGGAGACGTAGTGGATATTACCACATCACACTGCAATGCACCTTCCTGTAATTCTACACTACAAGGTCTATCGCTATCGAAATGTATGGTCCTGGCCGGGTTGCCTGAGATAATACGTCCACCTTTTTTTTCAATTGATCCAGCCAGTATCCGTATCAATTGATAGAAACCTGCTTTCATATATCCCAGTCTCTCACCTTGAGTACCCCTATCTGATCGTATCTTTACCCTTCCCAGCAGCCATGCTGCACTGACATGGTCTGCACTTTTACCAAACTTGCTTGTTAGCAAAGGTAAAAAAAAATTATTATACACTCCTTTGCCTGCAATCCTGATGATCCATTCCTTTGCCGTGATAGTGTCATAGGGCCTGATATCCTTAATGGTCCTGGTCCGCATTACCAGCAAGCCTAACCTGAATATATCTATGATCGAGAGAGGTGGGAATTTCAAAATCTCTCGCGGAGTGTTCATAGGATAAGCCCTACCTTCCCAGTAATATCCGGTAGTGCCTTTAAGCCATACTACCTGGTCTGTAAGGCCCAGTTCATTGATCAATTCAGAAAGTTCATTATCGCCTGAAAAGAAGTGATGGTAAAATTTTTCAATGTAATAATTATTGATATGATAACTCTGTAGCATTCCACCTAATATTTCATCCTTTTCAATAACAGTAACTTGATGGTGAGGGGCTAAACGATATGCTGCAGCAAGTCCTGCTAACCCGCCGCCTATGATCACAATCTTGCTCATCTTTTTTCTCCTCTTTATCGATAGAACAATATTACTCCGTATTCACCTGGAGGTCCATCTATTTCGCGAAACATTATAAACCGATAATCAATATCACTGACCTTATAGAAATACCATGCCATTCTGGCACTATCCAGACGTTGATAGTCTCCGCTTAACAGGTTTTGGGCAACGTCAACGTCTTCATCATGAACCACTATTATAGGTGCATCCAGTTCAGGATTGTTTTCAAGTTTCTCGAACCATTTGATATTGGTATAATGCCGCAGATGCCACAGGAACTGAGTATTCATTTTCGGATCGGTATTTTGGATTCTTGTAGCATATCCATCATGTATTCGGGCAGTTTCATGAAAGGTGGAAAGAAAATCCTGGAATTTCTGAGGAGGCTGGCTTGCCTGGATCAGCGGCTCCGCAGGGTCAGAATAGCGTGTGTAGTTAAGGTTATAACTGGTAAATAAGAAGAACGATACACTTAGCACAATCACAGTAATAAAAAATACTTCCACGTATCTGGGTCTATATTTCAATTGAGGTAATAATTCACCTATATAAATACTTGCAACCAGTATTGCCGGAAGCAGTGGATGGAGTATCAGCCAGGGTACTTTCTCTCCCAGGTAACTATAGGCAGCCAAGTTGGCAACAAGCCAATAAACCATAAAGGCCATAAAGATATTCTCTCTTTTTCTTACGAATTTTTCTATATATTCCATACTGCCTACCACGGCAAAAAGAAATATTGGGAGTTCATACAGCATTAATAAAGGTATATAATAATACGGCGGCCCACCTATACGCTCAACATCATGCATCTCATACCAGTGGGAAAAAGCTTCAACCGGAGCATTAATGACAGCTTCCATGTCTTTAAAAAAATAAGAGTAGAAGAGAGTGAATATTATTAAGAACACTGCCATGAACAGACCTGTGTCCATCACAATCCGAAACCTATTCTTTTTAATAAATAATATAGAGTCATGTCCCAGACTGTGGTGACGCAGGCACATTATAATCTTATACAATATGAATAGTCCAACAGGAAAGGCAAATAGTACCATTATAACATATGTGTTCTCTTTAGCAGTTGCGGATAATCCCAGTGCGGCTGAGCCCAGGATAACAAATATAAGCCGTTTCATACTGTTTCCCTGCTCAAGATATTTTACACAACATACTATAACTGCTAATGTAAAGAAGGTAACAAATATATCATTCCTGAAGAACCGGGAATAGTATAAAAAAGAAGGGGAAAGTGCAAGGAATGCCGCTGCTATAAGCCACCCGGGCCGGCCCAGATAGTGCCTGATCGGATATATTAGCAATACCATTCCTACTCCTGTAAGAGCAGGTACCAGCCTGGCAGCAAACTCGGTGTCCCCCAACAGTTTGAACACCCATGATGTCAGGAAATATATAAATGGTCCGTGAAATACAGGATTATAATGATATTCATCTTTATCAAATAACTTATAGGTAAAGGACCCCACTGCTGATTCGTCATGATGGAAAGTTCTTAAATCAAGTAGATATAATCGTAAGACTATAGCTACAATGATCAGCAATATGTAAATATAAATATCAAGATTGTTAATTCGAGTTGTACTATTGTTACCTGTATTCATTGTTTCATTCATTAGATTTCAGTTTATATGGTGTTTACTTATATTTTTTAACGTATAAAAAATGCGCATGAGAATTGAAATAATTACAGCAACCAAAACAAGTACTAATACAATAATATAAATACTACCCATAATTGTTCCATGAATTGAAAATAAAAATTCAAATTTAGGATATAGATACATCATAGGGGGGTATAATAGTAAAGCAAGTAGTGATACCACAAAAAGTATTGTTGCAATAGAACTTATTGATATATTTTTTAACATTCGTATTTGTCTCATATCATTACACTGTTTAAATGGTATTAAATATTTTCTCAAGTTCATCTTCAAGCTGCGGCCTCATAGCAGAATTATATCCATGTCCTGTACCTTCTATTGGATAAAAGGCCTTTGGTTCACCAGCTTTATCGTAAGTAGTTTTTGCCGCATCAACAGGAATAATAGAATCAATTTCCATATGGATCATTACCAGTTTTCTGGGTGCAAGTTTATCCAGATAAGATTCAGGATCGACCGAGCGCAAGAACCTGACCCGGGTTTCGCTTAATGGGGTCGGACTGTTGCTGATATGTGACTCAGTATTATATCCACTGGTACTAATGCCTATCACTCCTTTAATCGAAGGGTCAATACCTGCTGCAGTGATAGCGAACCTTCCACCATTACTGATCCCTATAATAGCAATATTTTGCGGATCGATCTCCGGGTACTGCCTCATTACATCCACTGCTACCAGGGCATCGAAGACCATCTTATGTTCGACTGGCTCCTTCCCTGCATCGAACAACTCCATGTCATGCTGAATATCAATCACAGCAAGATTGCGCTGGTCTATCACCATAGATGCATAACCCATTTTTAGTAGTTCTAGGGCCAGACCCTGTTCACCTTCTTTTGTTACTGTAGCTCCGGGTACTATTAGAACGCCAGGGGCAGGGGCAGTGCTATTAGGTATTAGTACTGCTGCACTTATAGTGGCATCCCTGCTTGAATAATTCAGGTATTCAAGAGTATATTCAAAATTATACTCCTTGATCCAGGATTCAAATACTGGTTTCGGGCGATCGGTCGGATATGACAGAACTCCCTGTTCATCCACAGACCACTCATGCTTATCTGTTGGTGTATTTGAAAATATGGTCCATATTACTCCTGTAAGGATTAACAAACAACCTATACCGATCACGATCTTCCTTACAGGGAGATAGTTTTCAGTTTTTTGGGGTTGAATCTCTTTTGGATTTTTTATTGTTACGTTGATCTTTTGTTTCTTGGCCATGTGAATAGTAGAACATGCTTGTAATATATTATTTTTTTGATATGGATACGTTATTTTCCATACCTGTTAATTTCATTTCCACAAGATATTAA
>JAIOQW010000126.1 GCA_021108405.1 Methanosarcinales archaeon | reverse complement strand
TTTAAATAATCATCAAGTGCATCCTTCCAGTGCCGCATAGGTGCTACCTTCGTATTAGCAAGAGATGAATATTCCGGACGCTTAGCTTTTCGTACAAACTCATCACTCGAACATGCAACAATATTATCAATAACTGCCGCCGCAAATTCATACCACGAGCATACACCTTCATTGGTAATATGATATATACCAGGCGCTAATCCTATGACCTCAACCGTTTTTCGTGCAAGATCAGCAGTATAAGTAGGTTTTCCAAACTGATCATTTACTACCTTTACAGTATCCATTTCTCCTGATAACCGGATCATATTAGAAATGAAATTATCCCCATTAATACCAAAGAGCCATGAAGTCCGTATAATGCGAAAATCAGTCATATTTTCCATAATACTCTTCTCACCCATGAGCTTTGATTCCCCATAACTATTGACCGGATCAGGGATATCAGATTCCGTGTACTGCTTTTTTGAGCCATCAAATACATAGTCCGTACTAAAATGCACCAGTTTTGCTCTTACATCCGAGCAGGCCTGTGCTATATAACCAGGTGCTTTGCCATTGATCTCAAATGCAAGTTCCTTATTGTTTTCATCCTCACAACCATCAACATCAGTATAAGCTGCAGCATTAATTACAACATCAGGTCCTGTCTTCTTAATATAATTGATGACCTGCTCCTTATCTGTGATATCAAGACCACTGTGATTTAGCATTACCGCATCAGTAAAAACTCCACACAGATCAAAACCAAGCATACCGTCAGAGCCCAGTATCAATGTCTTAACTTCTCCCACCACCATTGGTTTTCAACATACCACTTAACAGTATCCTCAAGCGCTTTTTTAAAACCATATTCAGGACTCCATCCCAGATGCATTAACTTCGAACAATCAAGTGAATATCTAAGATCATGACCAGGACGGTCCTGTACATACTTGATCATGGATTCATCGTAATTTAGTATATTTAATATCATTTTTGTGATATCAATATTAGTTATCTCTGTCCCGCCACCGATATTATATATTTCACCGATCTCACCACTGTGGAGTATAAAATCAACGGCCTTGCAGTGGTCAAGTACATAAATCCAGTCTCGTATGTTTTGACCGGTTCCATAGACCGGAACCTTCAGGTCCTCAATAAGATTGGTAATGAATAATGGTATCAATTTCTCAGGATATTGATATGGGCCGAAATTGTTAGTACAGCGGGTTACGATCACAGGTAGATCATGGGTAATATAAAATGATCTGGCAAGCAAATCAGAACCTGCCTTGCTTGATGAATACGGACTTGAAGGAGTTAATATATCAGTCTCATTGAATGAGCCTTTAATAATGCTCCCGTATACTTCGTCCGTGGAAATGTGAATAAATCTATCAATGCCTGCTCTAAGTGCACTGTCCAGCATAACATATGTGCCCAGCACATTGGTCCCAACAAAAGCAGCCCCGTCTTCAATTGAGCGATCAACATGGCTCTCGGCTGCAAAATGAACAACACAATTACTTTGCTGCATAAGGGGATCAACAACACCAGGATCACAGATATCTCCATGAACAAAAGAATAATTAGCATTATTCTCAAAACTTTTCAGGTTATCCGGATTACCAGCATATGTCAACTTATCAAGATTGATTATCTTATAATCAGAATAAGTGTCCAGCATAAACCTGATAAAGTTACTTCCGATAAACCCGGCTCCCCCGGTAACAAGAATATTCAAATTATCACCCTATCCGTGTTTCATACCTGGCATAAGTCCCCAATCATAGGGAATCTCATCAGTGTCAGGGGGTAGCCGGTATTCATCAGGTTCATCATAATTATACGGCAGGGTAGGAATGCTGACAAAGAATGCAGTTTGGGTTCCTATCCCCTTGAATCCGTGATATACACCGGGTGGGACACTGATCAACACCGGGTTCGTATCACCTATAAAAAGCTCCATTAAATTTTTGCAGGTAGAAGAGTCATCTCTTGCATCATATAGCGCCACTTTCATCATCCCGTGTACACATGTGAAATTATCAGTCTGCTTTTTATGATAATGCCAGCCCTTAACAACTCCAGGATATGCAGTACTCAGATATACCTGGCCAAACTGTTTAAAAATATCATCATCGCAGCGCAATATTTCCATAAGCCATCCACGCTCATCAGGAATGACATTCAGATCTTTTATTTTAACCCCTTCTATTGTTATCTTCATGTGTGAATACCTCCTATTAAAATAAAATCCTCCCTCCGGTCGGATTTTCTTGACTGAAGCTCTTGAAAGAGCCGAAGATTAGAAGATTCGTAGAATCTTCGTCCGACATTCCAGAGTGAACATTTTCGATATAAATCCATTGATATAGTCTAACTGATAGAATCTAACTGGTTGCATTATATTGTAAAGTTATATTACTTAAACACTGTGGTTATCCATAAATTTATAAACGTTGCAATCTATTTTACAATGATAATGGATTACAAAGAGTGATTATTATAGGGGATACTATTAATTCTTTTTCCAGGATTACAATATGGGGGTATAATGTATAAATACTAATTTTGGCACTAAATTTATCTGGGTTATCCCGCTTATTATTATTGGATATATCATATATATGAATACTCCTTTAGGCGGCAGCTTTCATTATCATATCGATATAGGAGATAATGACACAACAGGTAATGCAACATTAACCGGCCCGATGGATAGAGTATCTGCACCTATGGAAATTAATAATACCACATACCGGGAATTGAAAATCGGCCTGGTTTATTTTAATTTGAAATCTCAACCGTTAAAAGATGCTTCCACAATCCATGTCAAAGTAAGATTAAAAGATAATTTCCCGGTAGAAAATATATTCAAACTGGAACCACAAAATAAAAAGGGATGGGGCTATTTATGGCGGGAGATATTTGTTCCTTTCTATGAAAATAATCTAATTGGTATGGAGCTGATATATGATGTCACTCCCATAAGGATATATTCTACCAGACCCCAATCCGGCACCATACATAATACCCTATATGATAATCATAATGAAAAAACACCCTATTCCTCTTCAACCGGGAAAGCCATATCAAATTTCTTAGATGAAGTACCACCCGGCACAATAATTGCTACTAATATGAAATTGGACAGTTCATTTGCTAATATCCAGGAAAAACACAATGACGGCCTTATTATAGATACATCAATAAGAGGGGCACATACGTTCTATACATATATAGATAATGGATTATTAAACCTTACAGTCACAAAACAGGATATGAACTGGTATAAAGGTGCAGATGAACTGAATATCACAGTATATACATCAGGTGGTACACAGGTAGGAAATGTAATTATCCCTGATGATGGGATAATAAATATCACAGATAAATATGATATAGATCAAAGTGAAACCTTATCAATACCAGATCTTAAAAAAGGTGTATATAAAATAGATCTCCAATGCGGCAGTGATCTTATAATAAAAAGGATCAGTATCAATCAGAATAAACTTGTGGCTGCTAATAGATTATATATACTAAATAAGGATAAAATATTTTTCAAGAATTTTAATGAACGTGAGATCAGGTTTCAAACATATCACTGGGGTGTAGTTCCCCAGAATATCCAAATCAAAGGAACTTCGGGGACTCAAACAGTTAATCTAAGTAAGGAACAGCAATGGTTTAATGTAACAATCAAGCCAGGTGATGATCTCTATGAAATAGAATCCGGATATGGCGATATAATAATTGAATCAAATAATTATTTTTCATTTACTAAAGAATCATTTTTTATCCCTGTGAAATATGAAATAAAAAAGATTCAAAACAACATTGACTGGATCAACAGCAATGGAATTGATTATATAATATTAGACTACATACCAGTAGTAAAAGAAGAAGACGACTGGGTGGTCGCGCAAGGAATGTGGGATACTGAGGACCTGAAAATTAACGATAACACCCTAAATTTCGTATTTGGTATACCTCATTTATACGTAGGAGAATATAAAAATAATACCGTGCCAATAGACTGGATAGATATAACGGTCACAGTGCTACCATTATGGAAACGAATATGAATCCTGATATGATAAATAAACAAAAAATAAGCCGTATTGTTAATTACTGCCTGAGACTTAACCAGGAGTTTTTTTCATCATTATTGATCACATATCTGCTCCTATTGTTAGGTGAAACGTTATGGGAGGGGTGTGTTACTTCATATTTTAATATGAACAATTTGTTAATCATTGTTATAATCTCAGGTGCGATTGCTGTATTAACCGGCAAAGAAACAAATGAAACGGGAATAACAGATCAAAAAGAAAGTATAGCGACCAGGGATTATATATTCATCATATGTGCCGGTATACTCGGATCTGTAATTATTTATTATAAGATCAATGATATGGGGTGGATGTCTTATGTTATCTCTGCCGTATCAGGTTTATTGATTATATTACTGTCTATTTTAATACTTGAAGGTGAGGAGGAAAATCTACAATATGAACATGAAATTGATCATAACCATTCCGGCATACAATGAAGAAAATACCATTGATAAGGTAATCAAAGAGATCCCCCGTCAAATAGACGGGATCAAAAGTGTAGAGGTACTGGTTATCAATGACGGCTCAACAGATAACACTATAACTGTAGCAAAAAATGCCGGTGCCGACTGGATCATTACCCTAAAAACCAACCGTGGTCTTGCATTTGCATTTAGAACAGGCCTTGAAGCCGCACTTGAGAAAGGTGCTGATATCATAGTGAATACTGATGGTGATTTCCAGTACAATCAAAAGCAGATACCTGAGCTGATCAGACCTATCATAGAACAAAAGGCAGATATTGTCCTTGGCTCAAGGTTCCTGGGACATATTGAGCATATGTCTCCCCAGAAGCGGATCGGTAACATTATTGCCACACGTGTAACAAGAATGGCATCAGAGTATCCTGTAACAGATGCCCAGACCGGGTTTAGAGCGTTTTCAAGAGATGCCGCAATGCATATGAACATACTATCCGAATATACCTATGTACAGGAGACGATCATGCAGGCTATGAACAACAACCTGACTATGGTTGAGATCCCGATCGATTTTAGAAAACGTGAAGGTAAGTCACGGCTTATGAGCGGTGTATTTAATTATGCCTCACGGGCATCCTCCACAATTCTTCGGACATACCGTGATTACCAACCTATTACTGTTTTTTCCTTAATCGGACTGCTATTTTTATTAACAGGTACAGTTACTGGATTTAGGGTTTTTATCCACTATCTTCAAACAGGTGTGGTTACTCCTTACCTGCCGACCGCAATACTAACCACTATCCTCTGTATACTGGGTGTGCAGATGTTTATATTCGGATTACTTGCTGATATGATAAAAACACAGCGGCAGGTACAGGATGAGATTTTGTATAGGTTGAAGAAGATGAAGTTGGGGTAGGTCTACAAACCCAACCGACCACGTATGGCCCCGATCTTACCAGTACTCTGCAGATGAATATACACAACCGGTATAATCGTTAATATTAATATCACCACAGATGAATTAACTACATTGATCTTCATATGAAACAGGTAATTCAAATAAAAAACACTAAGTGGAACTAACGCAATAGATAGCCCAAAGGATAATGCAATTCGCTCTATAACATCAATCTCTTCTTTTTTAAAAAATGCAAAGCTCCATGCAAATCCAGGAATAAACAATACAAAAACCGATCCAAAGACCATACGCAATACTGATATTATGTCCATATATGATTTCACCCTCACCTTTTAAGATTCTTACATACTATTTCTCGATAAGTTTTTCAAGGATTTTATCCAGGCGTTGATTGTGTCTATCCTGGTTTATTATAAAAGTCTCAAGGGTTGTATTTATATTAGTAAGAGATTCTTTCATATCTCCTAGAGTTCCATTCATATCTCCGAGAGTTTCTTTCATATCTTTTGTATCTGTTTTTATTCCATCTAATAACTCTATACCAATATCAAATTTTTTGCTAAATTCATAATAATCACCGGTTGCTAATCTAGTGAATACAGATGGTAAATAAAGTTCGTCATGGATTTCTTTTTTCTCTATACTTTCAATATCAGATCTGGCAAATTCTTTAATACCACTTATAAATGTATCTATCGATTTCTGGACACCTTCACATGCAATCTTAACGCTTCCATCTACATCATTAAAAATATAACCTTTAATATCTAACTTTCTCGCAGTACCCTCAATGATTCCACTATAACCAATGTGCTGGACATTTCCTCTTAATAAGATATTGTATCTTTTTATTTGGGTTTGCATAACTAAATCATACGTCCTATTCTATATTAAATTTATCCAGACCGGCACTATCAAAACCCGTTATTTCAATAGAGGAATATTTAAAATCAAATCGGTGTTAATCCGTGTAAATCTGTGTCTGAAAAATAACTGGAAAATGATACATTGTCATCCTGACCAAATAACAATATCGAAACCCTAATCATTGTTCAGTACTATTACCAACCAATGATCATATCCATAGCAAGCGGAAAAGGCGGAACAGGCAAGACTACCGTAGCCATCAACCTTGCCCTTAGCATTCCTGATGTGCAACTGTTAGATTGTGATGTTGAAGAGCCTGATTCCCATTTGTTCTTAAATGTAGAACTTAACAAAATAGAAGATGTACATTTATACATTCCTTCAGTCGATAAACAGAAATGTAATTTTTGCAAGGAATGTGCTGTTTTTTGCCAGTACAACGCTATTGCGGTGATGCCGGCTGATGTGCTGGTTTTCCCAGAGTTGTGCCACGGATGCGGTGGGTGTATGTTAGTATGCCCGAACCAGGCTATTACTGAAACACAAAATACCATAGGCGTGATCGAAGGCGGCACCGCCAGTGGCATTGAATTTTATCATGGGCTATTAGAAATAGGAGAGCCTATGGCGACACCTGTGATCAAAGCCTTAAAGAAAAGGATAAACAGAAATAAAAATGTATTACTAGACTCGCCACCAGGGACATCATGCCCGATGATAGAGACCATCAGGGATTCGGATTACTGCATACTTGTAACCGAACCTACACCGTTCGGATTGTATGACCTGAAACTTGCAGTTGGGGTTGTACGTGCTTTGTCTATTCCTTTCGGAGTGATCATCAATAGGGATGGCATAGGTGATAACAGGGTTGATGAATACTGCCAGGCAGAGGATATCCCTGTACTTATGAGGATCCCACAGAATAAGGAAATTGCAAGATTGTACTCTGAAGGTAAGCCGTTTGTTGTAGAAATGCCGCAGTGGAAAAAGAGTTTTGTAGAGTTGTATGGGTTAATTCGAAAAGGGGCGCAATTATGAAGCAGTTAACTATTATAAGCGGAAAAGGTGGCACAGGTAAGACTACTCTTACAGCAGCTTTTGCTGCTTTAACTGATAATGCCGTACTGGCAGACTGTGATGTTGATGCTGCTGATCTGCATCTTATACTTAAGCCAGAGATCAAAGAGACTTATGATTTTATCGGGCTAAAGCTGGCAATAAAGGATGAATCTCTGTGTACACAGTGCGGTGAGTGTAAAGCACACTGCAGGTTTGATGCTGTTGATGATGAGTTAAATATTGTTGAAGATAGATGTGAAGGATGTGGTGTATGTGAGTATGTATGTCCCGTGGATGCAATACACCTGGTAAACAGGGTTTCAGGGTATGCATATCTATCTGAAACACGGTTCGGACCTATGTCGCATGCTGTACTGAACACTGCAGAGGAGGGTTCAGGAAAACTGGTGGCAATGGTCAGGAATTATGCCAGGTTATTGGCCAAGAGATATAATAAAGACTTGATCATTATCGATGGACCACCAGGGACCGGATGTCCTGTGATCTCTGCAATTTCAGGTGTGGATATGGTATTGATAGTAACAGAACCTACCATGTCAGGTATTCATGATCTACAGAGGATACTGGACGTAACACAGCATTTTGGCATTAAGACGCTTGTGTGTATCAATAAATTCGATATTAATGAAGAGAATGCAGGTAGTATTGAGACGTATTGTCAAAAAAGAGGGATCGAGGTTGTTGGCAGGATACCCTATGATGATATAACTACCAAGGCAATGATCAGGGAAATGAGTGTTATTGAGTTCTCAGATGAGGTTTTTAGTGAGAATATTCGGGAGATATGGGATGTTATCCACCGAGCCATATATCTATAATATATTGAATATCCTCTAATGATAATATATGTCCTCTTACAGGGATGTTCTCCAGGTAGTGATGAATAGCAGACTGGGGTTCGGTTGTAGTGACAGCAGACCCACCGTCTGATCCTTCACTGATCCATATATGTATCCAGGTTATAGGATAGTGATCTATGCCGGAGCCACCTGGAATTGGATAGGGTGCATCACAAATGCCGTTGTTATTGGCATCAATACAAAGCTCGCAGGGTTCATCATAATTGCTCCAGAGGTTGCCTATGGTGCCGTCATCCCAGTCATTACTGCCTGTTTCTAAATATTCATAGGCATTAAGATGTATATTGTTTATAAAATAATTATGATAAAAGAAATTATCACAAGCTCGAAGTATGTAAAGGCCATAGTTATTATTTGAAATAGTATTATCGGTTATATGGTTATTATATAGTTCAAAATTACTATCATCATAAGTTTCCATATAGATACCATAGTCATTATTCGAGATAGTATTAGCGTTTATAGTGTTATCACATGTTGATCTATCGCTATAAGCATAGATGCCACAGTCATTATTCGAGATACTATTGCTGGTTATATCGTTACCGGAAACCATATCTCCCAGAGTTATACCATTTTGATTATTGGAAATAATATTATCTTTAATAATATGACCTCCGGTCCTACATAGGGAAATTCCTGAATAAGAGTTATCAAAAAAATTGTTATTGGTAATGTTTCCACAGCAATTCTGATCAAACAATATTCCAATACTATTTTCATAGATTGTATTGTCAATAATTATATTATCCTCAGACTCATCAAATGAAACTATACCCCACACATTGTGATGGATAATATTATCTATTATCATAATGTCATCGCTTGAAAAATGAAGAAAAATACCATGGTCATTATCAGATATTGTGTTCCCGTTTATTGTGGTCTTACTGTAATCAGACCAATAACAGAAGCTAATACCTTCATAATTATTATAAATAGTGTTATCTATGACATAGTTTTCATGGCCTGAGTCTGTGTTATAATAAGGCATGCAAAAGATCCCATCAGTAAAATCATGTATCTCCAGATCTCTAATAGTAAATCCGCTACTATCACAAATAAATACACCATCACCTGTATTACTACCTGTTAATGTATGTCCATTACCATCTAAGGTTATATCATCACTATCTATTTGAATGGTCCCGCTAAAATCTGTTGTTAGAGTGCAGGTCTTTGTACCAGGGTCCCAGTTACCAATTGAAGTACAATCACCGCCTGTTGCACCATCATTAATGAATTTAATGTCCGGACCACTTTGTATGACCATATCACCGGATCCCGGTAAGAAAAAAACATAATGCCTTTTTGAAATGTCCTGTGTATAGGTATATCTCCCGATGGAGTCAGTAGTAAAAACAGTCATGTTGTGGTAAT
>JAIOQW010000306.1 GCA_021108405.1 Methanosarcinales archaeon | reverse complement strand
AAGATTTGGAAGAAATAAGAAGAAAACGAATAATAATATTTATCAATGTAGATCACTATAAATTAATACACATGAACATTATTAATATGTATAGTATCAATTGTTATGCAGAATGAAAATGATAGACCACAGGAAGAACTCATCCTTGAAATTGAGAAACTTCGCACACAATTAGCAGAAACTGAAGAGCGTTGCCGGATGCACCATGAGGCTTTACTCGCGCAGGAACAGGTAACCACCATACTTGAGAGCATCACTGATGCATTCCTCATGTTCGACCACATGTGGAAAGTAATCCATATGAATCAAAAGGCAGAGCAACTCCTGCGTATAAATCGCGATGATCTTATTGGCAAGGTATACTGGAATGTGTTCCCTGATACCGTAGATACGATCGGCTACAGGGAACTTCACAGGGCTATGGCTGAAAAGGTCGCGGTCAGTTATGAGCAATTCTACCCGCCACTCAATATGTGGTTCGAGGCACGGGGTTATCCTTCCAAGGATGGCGTATCTTTTTTCTTTGTAGATATTACCGAGCACAAACGGACTGAGAAATTGATTTTAGAGAGTGAGAAGATATTTAAAGCTATAAGTAATTCGGCCAAAGACGCTATCATCATGATGGATAATGAGAGTAATATTTCCTACTGGAATGAAGCAGCTGAGAAGATATTCGGGTATTCAGTTCAGGAGGCTCTGGGTAAGGAATTACACCTATTTCTCGCACCCAGGAAATATCATGACTCCTATAGACGCGGGATTTTCATATTTAAAACAACTGGGTGTGGGCCTGTCATTGGCAAAACGCTTGAGCTGGAGGCGGTAAGAAAAGATGGAACTGGGTTCCCAATAGAGCTCTCTGTTTCAGCGGTCAAGATAGAGGAGAAGTGGAACGCTATAGGGATCGTTAGAGACATCACTCAGCGTAAGAAAGCGGAGGAGGAGCGGGAAACACTGATCAGAGAACTTCAGGATGCACTTGTCGAGCGCAAGAAGGCACAGCAAGAGTTGGAAGAAACAATCGAGCGGTTAGAAGTATACACTACACGTGTCAATAGCTTAATGGTGACCATGCTGGGGCAAGCCACAGATAAAAAAACCAACGTTGTAATCCTTGACATATCTGGTGTGGCGGTAGATGTTGAAATTACTGAACCTTTAGTCAACATAGCACGACTTTCAAGGCTACTTGGTGCTACATGCATTGTCACAGGCATCAAATCAGAAGCAGTGCGCAAGCTAGCCGATCTTGGCATAACCTTAGCTCCTATCACTGCAGATCAATCACTAAAGGAAGGTCTGCGATATACGATAGCAATTGTGGAAGAGAATGACGATAATGACGGGGGAAAAGACACCCTGACCTAACTCTGATAATATAGATTATACCGTAAACGCTCATATAATTCGCATTAACTCAAATAATTAGGAAAGAAAATACCTTCCTGCACAACAAAATGGGAGGCTCCCAATGGAAGAAATAATTGCGCCCCTTCTAGATGAGATAATCAGGGCGCTTGATACAACCAAAACAGCAATAGATCACGATACCATACGAAAAGAACTGGTTACATTATTAGAATATAAAGTTCCTCCGGATGAGGCAAAGAGGAGCTTGCTTAAGAAATATGCTACAAATGATATCCAGGAAAAAAAATCATTAGCTGATATACAGGGTGGGGAACGAAATATAGAAATAACAGCCCGAATACTCAATATCAACCTCAAAGTAGTTGGTATCAAAGGTGAAGAACATACTATTTTTATTGGTACCATGGCAGATGAGACAGGTGCCAGAAGTTTTACATCCTGGGAGGATTTTGGAATCAATGAAGGAGATATCCTTAAGATCACAAACTGCTATGTCAGGATATGGCAGGGTATGCCCCAGATCAATTTTGGCCCCAGATCAACAGTTGATCGATTAGACCCCAAAACTATCGATCCGTTACCGATCAAAAAATTAAATATCCCCATTCCTCTGGTAGAACTGGAAACAGGCACATCATTCATCCATACAATATTTCGAATAATCGAAGTTGAACAACAAAAAATCAATACCAAAAACGGTCCTAAAACCATAATCAAAGGGATAGGGGCTGATAGTTCGGCTAAACTACCATTTACCTCATGGATACTTGATCCTGAACTCGTTATAGATAATACAGTAGAGATCAAGAACGCTCATGTAAGATCATGGCAGGGGATACCCACAATTAATATTGATGAGTTCACTACGATCCATAGATCAAAAACCGTACTAAGTGCATATGATATTTCAGAAGTACTTGATCCGGTACCTGTAAGACTTAACTGTATCGTAAATAAAGATGGAGCTTTTGATGTGATCGTAGAAGGCAGTATAATCTCTATTCGACCGTGGTCAGGTCTCATTAAACGATGTCCGAAGTGCAACAGAGTAATCAGGAAGAATACCTGTAGAATACACGGGCATGTTAAAGGTATTGATGATCTTCGGATAAAATCTATCCTGGATGATGGTACTGGTGTATTGACAATTATACTGGATTCGAACCTAACTCAAAAGATTATCGACATTTCTATTGAAAAAGCTGTTACTATGGCTTCTACAAACATGAATTCATCTTTTTTAGAGGAGGAGATTAAAAGAAAACTGTTAGGTAGGACCATGCAGCTTAGAGGTAACATGACCAGAGGGGAATACGGTATCACACTGGTGGCAACTGATGCACAGTTAATAGAAATAGATACAATTACAAAAGCCTGCACACTAATACAAGAAATGCAGCACTCAATCAGGGAGGAAGAAAGTCTATGATAGAAAGAGAAGTTGCCTGGAGAGTATTTGCATACGAGTTCAACAGTTCTAACTATTTCTTTCATGAGGGAGACGAACGCTCACCGAATTACCTGGTAACACCAACTGGTGCCATGATCAACAGGCTGTATATTGTAGGTGTTTTTACTGAGGTCGATAACCTCCAATCAGAAGAAGAAATGTTCAAAGCAAGAATATCCGATCCCACTGGTGCCTTTACAATATATGCAGGACAATACCAGCCGGAAGCAGCAATATTATTATCAGGACTTGATATCCCTTCATTCGCATCCGTAACTGGTAAAGCCAGAACCTATGAGCCTGAGAAAGGCAAGATCTATACATCAGTCAGACCTGAAGAACTATACATAACCAACAGCAATATAAGGGATAAATGGATCCTGGATACAGCACATCTGAGCTTTGAGCGCATACAGTTGGTCCGTCGTGCCTTACATTCTACAATGAATGATGAAGACCTCAAAGCTATGCTTATACAGTACGGTGCCAGTGTCGAACTTGCTGATGGAATTACCAGAGCTATAAAATACTATTCAGATCTGGATAAGTACCTTGATGAACTGATAACAGTCATTATTAACGCATTGAAAACGCTATTACCTGAAGACTTCCATCCTGATATCGAAAAAAAAACTTCAAAAAATGAAGGATCTGATACTGACAGGATCATATATGAATTGATGAAACAATTGGATAAAGGAAAAGGTGTACAGTTAGCTCAATTAGTAGATGAATCAGGACACATAGGTATTACAGAAGAACAGGTACATGAGAGTGTAAAGAACCTGATGTCCGAGGGGAAATGTTATGAACCCAGGATTGATATATTGCGTAGGGTTTAGAGAAAATATTCGAGGACGAAGGATACAAATCGGAAGAGTTGATCACTGCTGACAAAATACGAGTTTACATCGTATCATCCTATTACCGGGCGGTTTAGATATTTCTGAATGTAAATATTCACTCACATAAAGAGCAAAAAGAAGAGATGGTTTATTGTGTTTATATGCACGATTCAAATAATTGCTAAGACGTTCTACACACGTGTTTGGGATTTATTTGTGTCTAATAAGAATTTATAAGCCGGTATAACCTCTACAATAAAATTATCTATTTTTACCAACTCGTCTTAAGCCAGTAAATGCAATGATCTGGGGCATAGAAATGTATTTTGATATCTGGCTGAAAATATCTCTTTCATAATACTGAAGAACGATTTCTTCCTTCCACCAGTAGTTAGAATCATTAAGTGTTTCTATAATATTTGCCATATATACTTAACCTATTTTATAATTTATGTTAATTGTATATGGCATATTATTTAAACTATTTGTCTTAATGTATCCGCGCAGACAGTGTTTTACTATCCCGATAGAGC
Source organism: Methanosarcinales archaeon (assembly GCA_021108405.1). GTDB lineage: Archaea > Halobacteriota > Methanosarcinia > Methanosarcinales > Methanocomedenaceae > Methanomarinus. The sequence goes on along the minus strand of JAIOQW010000306.1, from coordinate 5,697 downwards.
TTGCCAGCGAAACCCGGTGCCCACTTGCTATGATGATCGTGTTGCAGTTCTCTTTTGATAAGAGCACCTAGATCATAATCATGATGCAAGCCTCACCACCAGAACCCATGAAAACCCTCCCCCACGTCAATTTACAGTAGTTAAAGTATATTACTAACCATTACCGTATTGATCCCTATGAACGAATCGAATGGATTTATCGGCATTGGAACCTTCTCAATGATCACCAGACTGACCAGGCGGGCTCTCCGGTTGTACGATGAGAAGGGCTTGCTAACTCCTTCAAGAAGAGAGATAACAGGCTACAGGCAGTACTCTTACCAGCAGATACGACGGGGCATCCAGTTAAAGCGTCTTTCAGATCTCGGTTTTGGCATCAGGGAGATGAGGACGATTACGGACGCCATGGACGGACTTTTAGACGAGGTACAGCTTGATTCGATCCTTAAAAAGCGGCTGAAGGAGGTAAGTGCCGAGATATGCCGTCTTGAAAAAATAAAGGGGTCGCTATTGACCAGGAGTTTCCTGGAGGTGATATACTTGGATAAGAACGAACCAACAGTAAAGGAGTTGCCAGATCAAAGGATAGTTAGCAGAAGGGAGAAAGGGACGTACCAGGACGTGATACCACGCCTTATGAGTGATCTCATGAAAACGGTCTTCAGTACCGAGAACCAGCGTGCGCAGGTGAAATGCACTGGTATGCCCATAACAATCTACCACGACAACGAATACAGGGAGACGGATGCAGATATCGAGGTTGCAATACCCATATCAGGGAGCATCACTGTGGATCCCGAGTACGACGTGAAGACACTGGAAGGGAAAAAAGTTGTTTCCTACATACACAAGGGTCCTTATCAGGATGTGGGCGTGGCTCACGAGGTGATCCACGAATACATGGCAAGAGAGGGGCTTAATGTGGCAGGCATCTGTCGCGAGGTCTACCTGAACGACCCGAATGAAACACCTGAGGAAGAACTGCTTACTGAGGTACAGGTACCAGTAGCAGTGGCAACGTAGCACAGGGGTCTTTGCCCCTGTTTTTTATAGTAGAGATTTTATAAAGATAAGATCAAGATAGGATCAAGAGGTGAAAAATGAGGACTAAACGACTTATCATAGCAACGATTCTGGGAATATTCTGTGGACTCTTTTGCATGTACGGAATGATCACCAAGTTCCCTGAATTTGCGGCTGATACACTATTGCTGATCGGTATCGTGTACAACAGGACGCTGATCGGGATTGTGATCGGGATTGCGGATGACATCGATCTTCATCCGGCACTGCGCGGCGCAGTAATCGGTGTCGTGGTCAGTATGGGGATGGCGATCTTCAATGCCGAGGGGATGCTTGCACTTATCGGATTCGGGTTGATATATGGTATTTTCATCGATGTTGTTACATCGAGGCTTGAGCAAAGATCAATGCCTGTTTAAGAGTATCTGCAGCTACTTCTTTACGTTGTAGATCAAATATAATTTGATATATCGAAAATGTTCACTCCGTTCACATTTTCTAATCTTCAGTTTCTGCGAAGCTTCAGGCGAAGATTCTATGAATCTTCTAATCCTCCATTCCTCTGGAATGTCAGACGAAGATTCTGCGAATCTTCTAATCTTCGGCTCTTTTAAGAGCCTCAGTCAAGAAAATCCGAGCGTAAGTGATGATTTTCTATTTTTTGTGTGCATCAGTTTCATTACATCATGCTGTGTAACAACACCCACAACTCTCCCCCAATCCACTACCAACACTGCCGTACTCTGCTCAAGCAGATGAGAGATCGTACAGACATCAGTATCTTTTGATACAGCCGGAAAAGAACTACCCATGATCTCCTTTACCTGCATATGGGACAGTTTATCAGTATCACCCTGGGTCATAAACCTGACCACTGTATCCGATGAGATACTACCTACCGGAATACCTTTATCGATCACAGGCATCTGGGAGAAGCCTTCTCGTTCCATGATCTCTACAGCCTGTTCAACTGATGATCCGGGATTGGTATGTATAACAGGAGAATGCATAATATTAAGCGCATAAACCCTCTTTTTTTCAGCAGTTTCGAAAGCATCAAAGATCTTAGAGAGTGTAGAGAGCTTAGGATCAACATCTCCTGATTCTATCCTGGCTATCAAGGGCTGGCTAACGCCTGCAAGATGTGCCAATTCATTCTGTGTAAGATTAAAATTGATCCTGCGTTTTTTCATATCCTCAGGTGTGGGAAGAAACATGTTTGGAATCCCACTCCTTGTAGGCTTCAAAAAGGAGCTTTTCAAGTTCTTCGACCCGTTCAGGGTTCGATGATCCGATATTACCTTCAGGGTCTATAACAGATATCATAATACCAAATCGTTCTGCTGCTGATGTATCAGCTACAGATAATATTCCCGTATCATCTTCTTCCATGATCATATCCAGATTCATAGTACCCAGTGTTTCCATTCCGACCATTTGCTGTAATTGGGGAGTAAAGGAATGGATAACTTCTAATTCCCCTTTAGTCGAACTTGTATATGTCTGGTACATACTACGGTTCTGCCTAAATCCTACATATACTTCAAGCAGTGTTACCCCGATCATTGAATTTTCTTGTTTTCCTACAACCAGATCGCTTATGATCTCTTGTTCCCCATCCTTTGTATGCAGTATAAGGATACCGGATTCTTTCCCTTCTTTACTTGAGATCTCTACCATCTTGATAAGACACTGTCCGAGGTTCATGTCCTTTGTAGATATTGTAGCATCAAAATCTTCAACTGTCCTGGAATACTGGCTTTCTTCATATTTGCCCACACCGTCCCTGTTAATAATATCCATTACTCGTGCACCCTGGATGCCCAGTAGATTGGATTTAATACCATATTTTTTTTCCTTAGCCAGCAGTTCATTGAGCCTATCAGATGCATCTTTATGCCGTTGCAGTCGCCTGTTAAGTAGTACATCTTCATTTGAAGTGAACTCAATTTGTTTTGGTATGATACCAATAGGCTCTACCAACTGCTTCATTTCTTTGAATAACTGCTCTTCACCCAGTTCCATCAGGTCGAACACATTTTCAATAATTGAATTCAATTTATCCAGCATTGTCACTTCCACATAGATGGGATCATCTCCATCAAATATGGGAAGTTTGCGTCGCTCAACGATCTCCGTTTTCATTCGATCCAAAAGATCTCGCCTGATCACAATGACTGGTTGGGCTGAGCGTGCCCTTCCTTCATAAATAGCACCAACATTCTCATCAGCCATCTTGATGCTTATAGTGGTCTTGCCTCCTCCCTGGGGACCAATTAAATATAGGAGTGAATGTTCATTTAAATTTTTTCTAAGAATTTCAACTAATTCATCTTTTGAATATTGGTAAGTATCAATTACATCCAAGAAGAGACCACCTTAAAAATGAATGTGCTGTAAAAAATACAGCACAAGCTATTTTTTTTATTAGAAATCCATATCCGGCATTCCACCAGGTGGCATTCCGCCCGGAGGCATACCTTCCGGCCCCATTTCACCGGCAGATCTGGTAGATGCAATAACATCATCGATCCGCAGTATCATCACTGATGATTCCACTGCTGAGTTCAATGCCTGGGTCTTAATACGTACCGGCTCGATCACGCCTTCTTCCCACATATCTATAACTTCTCCAGTATAGACATTCAGACCTGCGGTCTTTACACCACGCTCATGTTGACTTCGCAGTTCCACCAGTTTATCGATCGGATCCAGTCCTGCATTTTCTGCCAGAGTACGAGGAATGATCTCCAGAGCTTCGGCAAAAGCCATCACTGCCAGTTGTTCCCTTCCTTTAAGGGTAGCTGCGTATTCTTGTAATCGCAGTGATAGTTCGACTTCAGGAGATCCGCCGCCTGCCAGGATCTCACCATCTTCTACAACAACAGCTACAACCCTGGTGGAATCTTCAAATGCAGTTTCCACATTGTCCACCACATGATCAGTACCACCTCTCAGGATAACAGATACTGCTTTAGGGTTCTTGCATTTAGTAACATAAGTAGTTTCTTCACCACCCACTTTACGTTCTTCTACAAGACCTGCCAAACCCAGATCGGATTCTGATATATCATTAAGATTATTGATTATGCTTGCTCCGGTTGCTCTTGCCATCTTCTCTATGTCGCTTTTTAAGAACCTGCGTATAGCATATATCCCGGATTTTGCCAGATAATGCTGTGCCATATCATCAATTCCTTTCTGGCAGAATACTACATTTGCACCACTGGAAGCAATTTTATCTACTTTATCCCTTAGCATCTTTTCTTCCTGGTCAAGGAATAATTTCAGCTGGTCCGGTGATGTAATATTGATCTCAGCATCGACTTCGGTCTTTTTCATTTCAACCGGAATATTAAGAAGCAGTATCTTTGCATTTTCCAGTCTTTTTGGCATATTATCATGAACTCTTCCCCTGTTTACTACCATACCTTTAATGAGTTCTGATTTATCTACGCTGGCACCTGTTTTTTTCTCTATCTTTATATCGTTACCGCTTACTCTTTTTTCTCCGTTTACGGTTTCAACAACTGACCGGACTGCTGCCACAGATAATTCAGCAAGTTTATCTCTTGCGCCTTCAGCTCCTTTACCTGTAATAGCTGTGCCTGCGATCTTGAGCAGAAGCTCAGTATCATCCTCTGAAACATTTCTAACCATGGTTTTTAATATCTCTTTGGATTTATCCAGAGCCAGTTTATATCCCTCAGCTATGATCGTAGGGTGTATCTGCTGGTTTAGCATTTCTTCTGCTTTTTTCAAAAGTTCTCCAGTGAATACTGCTACTGTAGTGGTTCCATCCCCTACTTCATCGTCCTGGGTTTTTGTTACTTCTACAAGCATTTTAGCTGCAGGGTGTTCAATGTCCATATCTCTTAAAATATGTGCACCGTCATTGGTTATAATGATATCACCCATTGAATCCACAAGCATTTTATCCATACCTTTCGGACCCAGAGTAGTACGTACTGCATTAGCTACTGCCCTGGCTGCCATGATATTGCTGTTCTGTGCTTCTCTGCCTCGCGAGCGCTCTGCTCCTTCACGAAGTATGAATATCGGCTGTCCGCCTAATTGTCCTGCCATTACAAAGGTTCCTCCTATTATTATTGATATTAATTGTTATTGTTATTGTTATTATTTGATTCGGTTTTACATGTTTGTACTTCTATATGAACATTGCGGGAATAAATTGAAAAAGATTATTTTCAATGGCATTTATCTTAGATCATATGCAAGAAATAAATGTAATTGCTCACTGTCTTATAAATCCTTCAGTTCGTTTAAAAGGATTAAAACCTCCAAAGCAACTGGATATACCAGGATATATCATACAGCTTCCCTGTCCGGAAACAGCTTACTTTGGTTTGAATCGCTGGGAGATCACTGTGGAACAACTTGATATTCCAAATTATCGGCGCTTCTGTCGGAAAATCTTTCGGCCTACAGGAGATATTATCCGGATGCTCTATGAGGAAGGATATAGTATTAATTTGATAGGAGTTCCCGGAAGTCCATCGTGTGGGGCTAAAACCATCAGTACTGGTTTTGATGGTGGGCGCTTGCGAGAAGTTGATCATGTACATACACAGGGGTCCGGAATATTTTTTTATGAGATCATGAAGGAATTTGAAAGAAAAGGTTTGCAATATAATATTATCGAATGATTACTAG
>JAIOQW010000215.1 GCA_021108405.1 Methanosarcinales archaeon | reverse complement strand
AAATCCTGAGACTGTCGGAAAAGTGATAAAACCGAACCATTTGTAACATGTTAATTAAATAAAACGTTATACTTCGTCATGCTGTATTTATTTCGGGATTGTAAATTCTTTGAAATATAGCCTTTTCCGACGATCTCAAATCCTTTTTGAGGGGAAGTTACATGAATTTATTTGATTTATGCGTTAAAGATTTGGAAAAATCAATCGATAAGTTGAAGAAATTTCAAAAAAATTTACATCAACTATTAGCACAAAGACACGTAACATCGAACAACAGTCACTTCAATATCTTCAAGGAATTTTTCTTGAAAAGGGATGCAGTGACATGATAAATTTTACTAAACAAGTACCTGATACCAACAATCAAGTACTTCAGAATTTCATCTCAGATTCACCCTGGGATGAAAAACCTTTAATCAATCAACTCCAGAAGGAATTGATAAAGCTAATCGGTGATAAAAAGGCACCCATGTTATCCATGATAGATGTAAAAGAGATTCTTGAAGTGATAATGCCAAAAAAAGATCTTACTGAGAAAGAAATACTATCTGTTATCAGGCAGAAACATAAGGACCGATTATCTGCAAGAAAATCACCTAATAGGCGAGGTGGGTAGCGAAGATAAATTAGTTTGATATTGGTGTTATAGTAATTGGTGGAGTGGTAACTATATTCCATAGAGGGATTATGAAAATTATAATTGAATAATAATCGATTAATGATGGCGGTGATGTGAATGTTTCTATCTAAAATTTCATGTGATGTAATAATGAATTGAAAAATCTGAATGATTATATATTAATGTGACAAAGTCAAGATAGTAGAAGTAAAATTATTTATGTCAAATCTGCGTTATAATACAAAATATGAAAAATTATGCACAACTTTATTGTGTATAATGGCCTACAATAAGATAAAGCGATACCCACATATCTGGAAACTCGGATAATAAATATCTTCAGAAGGCGATACAATCAAGTTTATAAATGAGAAAGAGGATCTGTATATTGTTATAACATCAATAGGTGTGTTAGTTCTAGCTCTAAGTTTATTACATGATTGCTTAAAGGGCGATGTGATCAATTATGGGCTATTTGATAAATGTGGTATTATAATTGGAACTGCTTTAGTTTTTATAGGACTAATATTATTTATAAGAAACATTTCTGTAAAAGTAAAGATTCATAAAATATTGTTAGTGGTTATTTTGGTTGCTTTGTCGGTTATTATAGGTGGATTTTCATATGGTTATTACTTATCGGAACAGGAGAAGATATCCAAACATGGTACATGGGCAATAGGAATTTATAAATCATCATCCTCAGAGCCCTTCAATTTCACTGGTGATGATGTGAGTAATCCTGTTTTGACTGCCAGTGATATAACTGATATTCCGGCAGCATTCGTTGCAGATCCATTTTTAATCCATGAAAAAAATACATATTATATGTTCTTTGAAGTTCTAAATACCGATACTGATCAAGGTGACATAGGATTAGCAATAAGCAATGATGGATTTAACTGGACTTATGAGCAAACAATTCTCGATGAGGACTTCCACTTATCTTATCCATGTGTATTCAAATGGAAGAATGACTACTATATGATTCCAGAAACTTATCAGGCAGAATCGGTGAGGTTGTATAAATCGAATAATTTTCCATATAACTGGTCATTTGTTAAAACTTTACTTGAAGAACGAAATTTGTTTGTTGATAATACGATATTTCATTACAATAACACTTGGTGGCTTTTTACAGGGAATTACAGTAATGATATTCTCCGGCTTCATTATTCAGATAAACCGACAGGTTATTGGATTGAGCATCCTGAAAGTCCAATTATAGATGGTGATGCAAATATATCGAGACCCGGGGGCAATGTCATTGTTTTTGATAAACATAGAATCATAAGATACGCACAGGATGATTATCCTTACTATGGTAACCAGGTTTGGGCATTCGAAATAACAGCACTTACTAAAACAATCTATGAGGAGCATAGAGTTGGTAGAACGCCAATCCTAAAAGGTTTTGATAACTGGAATAGACGGGGTATACATCACATTTCTCCATGCAGCGTTAGAGGTGATGGATGGATTGCTAGCATAGATGGCCATTAGAAATGTCCGATTGGAAGAAATTCGACACTATAAAGTTATGGCGTCAATATGGCGTCTTTTTTCTTGCATCTAAATCACTTTTAAATTGCCTTTATTGTCCCTTGTTTTGATTAATTTTAGCACAAATCGATAGTGCGATATCATAGTGTAACATTACACCATATATGAACTTTGTCAATGGATTGGTTATAAAGAATGCTTTGGAGTTCCGAAGTGGTGAGTTCATCATATATGATACCACTGAAGTATTATATTCATCTAATAGCAGAAATAAAATTTATTCCAATGGTGCTTCTGAACTTTACAAATAATATTGCACACTTTCTTCAAATCCACCTGCCTTGCCACACCTCCTTGCACGCTATCACTCCAACTATCACTGCGCTTAATCCATAACTTACCACCCACGCATACCCAAGACCAACCATCCCAAACGTAAGCATGAACATATACCCCAACCCAACCAACAACACAAAGATTACTCCACTCAAAATGACCAAACCCTTAACATCTTTCTGAATCCTTTTTACCGAGAAATAAATTGAAGTTACAGCCATAAAGAAACTTGCAAAGACCATGATCCTTAATAATTCCAGTCCATTTTCAGAATAACTCTCTCCAATTATATTAAGCAGCCAACCGCCACCAAGATACAAAATAAATACTGCTGGAATTAAAAGTGAGAATGCTGCAGCAAGTGATTTTAGAACAGTCTTCTTCAATGCTTCTCCATGACTCCCCTCGACAAACAACGACGTGCTGATCGAGATAGGAATCATGAATAGCAGGGATGTTATCGCAAACACTATGTAATAATATGCTAATTTCTCCGATCCAAGCATGTTCAGTGCCATGATCGGTAAGATCATGTTCGGAGCAGTCATGAATGTGCCTGCAAGATAGTTTCCAACCGAGAAATGAAACGTCTCATTCAAGAAACTCCGGTCAACCACAAACATAGGTCTGATCCCTAATCGCATGAGAATGACAAGTGCAACCAACAGTGCGAGTATAAACGAGATACCAATCGCACCAAAAATACCAACCGCACCAAATGCAGCAAGTGGGATGATGAAGAAGATTTTTGATCCAAGGATGACGTTCTGTATCAGATAAAATTCTGTTTTTCGGATTGCAATAAAGGATGTACCTGTTAACACAATCGCCGAATTCACTGCAAGAACTAATAAGAAAAACATTGCGTTCTGTGGTGATTTCAGTAGATGGAGTTCTGGAGAGAATACATCCACGCTTGCGATGAATATTGCACCGAATATAACAGCGAAAAATGTCGTGGCAATCACAGATGTTGAAAATATTCTGCTCCGGTCATTTGTTGGAAAGAATCGGATAATAGAGAAGTCTAATCCGAATCTAGAGAGTAAGACGAGTAGAGATATTGAGGAGATGAGTGCGGATGCGATCCCAACATCCGTTTCTGGATAGAGCTTTGCTGTAAGCATCCAGAAGATGAATCCAAAGCCGGCAGAGGAGACTGATGTGAGTATGAGGGTGATGGCGTTTTTAAGAAGGGGCTCGCGAAGATGTGATATTAGTCGTCTTTGGTTTTTTGGTATCCAAGTATGCATGGTATCGACTTCCGATTATTATACTGATTTATATATAGATTCTTAAAAGAGAACTCTTCCCATAAAGCATAAACATTTTCCAGTTACTTAACCAACTTTTTGTATTTTTTGATTGGACTTCTCTTTTAACATGGACTGATCTAATATATCAGCGTGTCATGTGTAAGCAATTCCAGAATTGGGATATATAGTTTACTATTCTGTACATCTTGCATATAAATCGTATTTGTCACCAGTTCTTCAACTTCTACGATAGTTCCATCAAAACCAAATTTTAGTAGATCAACCATATGTGCATATTTATCATATCCACCAAATATGTGGCTGCAAAGAAAAATATAAATATTTTATCCTACATGTACTATAATTATATAATTAATTCGGGGAAGTGAGATTTTGATACGCTCTATTAATAATTTAATTAGTCATTTCGACAAGACTAGATTTACCAATGCCAATAGTTACATTGAATATCAGAAAGAGATCTACGACCGACATCTCCTACTTTTTTTAAGGAGTAAGCAGGTTCTGCAGGCTCGACCCATTCTTGATGTGGGGTGTGGCACCGGCGGTTGTGCAATCGCGCTTGCGGAGACTCTGCAAGTACCTGTGACCGGTATAGATATAAATGAAGATGCCATTTTCGCTGGTTGCAAGGCTGCCGCAGCTGCCAGTAATGCACCACAATTCCATGCATTAGATTTACTTCAGGACGAGATTCCAGGTGATACATACGGGCTTATCTTAATGTGTGATGTGATCGAGCATATTCCCAACTTTCAACTCGCATTGGAGCGCCTACGTCCAAAATTGGATGCTGACGGTTTTCTTTACGTATCTTTTCCCCCATGGCGCGGTCCATATGCAGGGCATCAACACAATGCCAAAAGTGCAGTTCGGTTCATGCCTTATCTGCACGCAGTCGCACCTTCACTTTTCTTGAAGCTGTTGCATCGATGGGAACCAATGCGGGAGGATTGGCTTGCTGATGTGCGACAAATTGTCGCAAATCGGATTTCGATGCGTAAATTCGAGCTCGCAACTCATGATTGTGAATGGAAAATCGAGCACAGTAAGACTTACTTTCTGCGACCAGCCTTCTTTCGCATGGGTTTGCCTACGGTACCTAATGGGTGGTTAGGTCGATTGCCGTGGATTGGCGAGTGCATAACAACTGGCTGCGAGTATCTATTAAGACCAAAATAGCGCCTTCGATGTTGGAAGATGGTATAATCGGAAAAATAACAGTGAGGAGTACTGGTATGAGTTTCTCAAGTTAATGAGTCCTAAACCCCAGCAGAAAGCGATATTAGAGTTGTTTTAAAGCGAGGACATTGTAAGGAGGGGATATCTAAAATCGATTGGAATTAAATGAAGAATATTACGACCAACAAATGGCAGAAACTATGGAGGCATGAAGCCCTACGATGGTGGTTTTGATTATAGGGTGGGAAACTTGGATTATGAAGAAGCTGGAATCTGCACTTGATGTTATCAATGGTAAAGAAATTGAAGATTTGAATGGATGTAGGTATAATTTTAGGCTTGTATAATTTAATACAGTGCTATAATCAAAATCGCCGAAACTCATGTATTACATAATATGTCGTAAATCTTATATATATATTGTACTTATTTATATTATTAAAAGAAATATACAATCAACTGAATAAATGATTACCATCAGTATAAATTTGGTATAAGAATTAAAATATATTAGTAGAATGATTTAAATATGATCAAAACAAATACAATCATTAAAAACATAGGATTCATCAAATGAAATATAAGAACATTACTTTTATATTAATTATTTTTTTACTTTTAATCAATCCTGTTGCTGCAGATTCTAAAGTTGCTCCTTATGCAGAAATTCCCACATCACTAAGTGCGAATTGGCCGCATAATATGACATATTCGGATGCAGAATTTATACAGGCGGCTAACAATGATAGGATCAGGCAGAATGGAGATATTTCTAAAATAAGATTCGATGTAGCAGATGCTTCAAAGTTGATAGAAATTTATTTTACTATATGGAGAAAAAACGAAAGCGGTGGTTATGATAGAATAGGTATCACAGAGAATTTGAAGGGAAAAATTTCAGACGGCATAAATGAAATTGAATTGAATGAACCGATAAGCGGAGTGCAGGAAGGTGATTATTATGGATACCGTATTGAAACTTCAGGAGATGCATTATATATAAATACAAATGAGCCACGTCTAACTTATTATGTACATGATAGTACATCATCTATAAAAAATTATGAGTGGGAAAGTCAGGATTTTAGACCATATATTTTTATAATTGAACCCTATATGGATGATCCTTACATGATTTTCATAGGTGATTCAATAATATGTGGAGATTTGGAGCATCTTTCTTTTCTTCATGACGAGGAATATACCAATATTCCGTCAACAATTGAATATCAGTGGTCAAACAAAGTTGGTGAGAAAACTTATCAAAACATGGGTCATGGCGGTCATAAAACAACAGATATTAAAGAAAGATTTAATAAAGATGCAATAGACCTGAATCCAGAATTTGTATTAATTGAAGGAGGCGTGAATGATATCAATAGTCATTATCCTATAATTCCTGTTAATACGATTTGTAATAATTGGGAAGATATGATTGAAATAGCTCATAATAATGAGATTACTCCCGTTATTATGTTAGTATTACCAGAGAGTTACGGTTCTGATGAAGATCTAGCGAAAATAGATGAAATAAATAATAATTTGATAGAAATAGCAGCGAGATATACTCCATCAATTGTAGTAGATGCAAGAAGCTATGTAGGAGTTGAAAGATCTTCTGGCCCTGATGGAAATTTATGGGATATTAATCTGGATTATGATTCAGGTGATGGATTACATTATAATCCAGCCGGTAATGAAAGGATCGCTCAGGCCATTAAAGATTCGTTTAAATATATCTATGGAAAGCCAGGACTCTACAATCTAATCCAATCTGACGGAACGATCATTTACAGCGAAGGTCTGAGCAATGCAATCAATACTTCCTGGAGAATGGCCTCAACCAGTGGTACTGCCAATGTAATTTATAATGAACCATCTACAAGTGAAATTGCCAATTTTACTATTAATAGTGGACGTGTCAAATGGTTTACTATATATAATTTATCTCAGGATCAGGTTTACAATTTACGACATTCAAACCGCACACTAATTGAATCAAGTACAGCACTAAACGGGATCGTGAATTTTACTATAACAGGAGGATTATCCACAGGTACTTACTATGTAGATACATCGTTTGTAATAACTGATGTTAATCATGATACACCAGCCACTGATTCGGTTAATATTACATGGGAAACTAATAAAAATAGTGACAGTTTCGTTAAGTACGGTACAGAATCAGGAAGTTACACAGTTGAAGTACCTGATTCATCACTGGTAAGCTCACACAGTATTGAGTTGAGCGGATTGAATTCTAATACGACATACTACTATGTAGTTAACAGTACGGATGAAAGCAGTAATTCAGCCCAGAGTGACGAATACTTTTTCACGACTGCAGATATAGCTGATACAACACCACCTGTTATTTCTAATATAACAAACACAACACCAACAACAGATTCGGTAACCATTAGCTGGGATACTGATGAGAACAGTGACAGTCTCGTTAAGTACGGTACAGAATCAGGAAATTACACAGTTGAGGTACCTGATCCAGCGCTGGTAAGCTTTCACAGTATTGAGTTGAGCGGATTGATCTCTAATACGACATACTACTATGTAGTGAACTGCACGGATGCAAGCACCAATTCAGCCCAGAGCGATGAATATAATTTCACGACTGCAGATATAGCTGATATACCACCACCAATACTAAGCCAACCTGAAGATCAAACGATTGAGCAAGGATCAGCATATGAGATTACATGGATGATAGACGGGACAGACCCCGGCCAGTACCTGGTATTAAGAAATGGAACAGAAGTTGTAATTCCAACGGATTATCAATGCGATGGAGATATTATCACTATCCAGGTAGATACATCAACATTAGATATTTGGAACTATACAATATTTGCCAATGATACCTCGGGCAATACAGTTAATGATCAGGTGAATATTACTATTCAAGATACTACTCTTCCGGTAATAAAAACAGCCACTGCCAATCCTACTGTAATAGAGGCAAATGGTACCCAATGCACAATTTTAAATGTAACAGCAACAGACACCGGTAGTGGTATTGCAAATGTAACAGTAAATCTTTCTGCTATTGGTGGATTTCCAGTTCAAGTAATGACCCTTAACAATGGTGTATGGCAATTTATTACACACACAAAAATTATCGGCACGTTTAAACTACCTGTCAATGTCACAGATAATGTAGCTCTTTCCAATACCTCGGTTAGTATCTTATTAAATGCAGTTGATACAGTACTACCATTTATAAATAGTCCGGAAAATCAACTAATCGAACAGGGTATCAAAGGAAATATCACCTGGACCATAATAGAAGCAGAACCTCATATGTATTGGGTATTAAGAAATGGAATAGAGATTGTACCTCCGGCTTATTATCAAAGCGGTGTAGATATTACGGTATTAATTGAAGACACATTATCTTCAGATGTATGGAATTATACTATCTTTGCAAATGATACTTCAGGAAATACAACAAGCGATCAGGTGAATATTACAGTCCAGGATACCACACCACCATCAATAACAGGCCCTTCAAACCACCTGATAGAACAAAATGCTACAGGGCATATAATTTGGGAAATAATTGATGCAAATCCCGATGCATATCGAATATTAAGAGATGGTATTCAAATAGAACCAACAACGCTTTATCAAAATGGCGATACTATTACTGCCGATATATTTACTACAACTCGTGGAATATATAACTATACTATTATTGCAAATGATACATTAGAACATACTGCATCTAACCAGGTGATCATTACTGTTCAAGAGACAATACCTCCAGTGATAAACCATCCACCTGATCAATCAATTGAGAGGTGTACTACCGGGAATATTACCTGGACTATAACAGATGCAACTCCTGAAAAATACTGGGTATTAAGAAACGGCATTCAAGTTATATCTCCTACAGATTTCGTTAGCGGTAGTACTATTAATATTTCTATAGATAATACATCGACTGTCGATGTATTGAATTACACCATCTTTGCTAACGATACTTCGGGTAATATGACAAATAGTGATCAGGTAAATATTACAGTTGAAGAGAATATACCGATAACTATCAGCATTGTATCCCCCCGCGACGGATGCTACACTACTTCGATGTCTATTGTTGCCACTGGTTATGTAGATGGTAACGGTTCAGTCCCGACAGTAACTGTTAATGGAGTCGAAGCCGAAATTAATCTGACCGGGTTTGCTGGTACTTACACTGCAACAGTGCCACTGAAAGTTGGAACTAACTCTATTACTGTCACTGCATACACAATGAATGAAGAGATCTCTGATTTAGTAAAAGTAATCAGAAAAAAAGTATTAATTTCAAGTCCAAGATCAGGCGGTGGGGGTGGTGGAGGAGCCTCTGGTGAAGACTTCAACAATATAATGATATCTGAGACCCAGAGAGAATTTGTTAGTAAAGGTGAAGACGTAAGCTATGACTTTGATAGTGAAGGTAATATAGTTGGATATATCAACTTTACAGGTTATACAACTGCTGGAACTGTTCCTGCTAAGGTAGATATATTAAGTCATACTTCTTCATTAGTAAATTATGCCCCGCTGGATATTGTATATAAAAATCTGAACATATGGGTTGGAAACAAAGGCTGGGCAAATTCAAAGAACATTGCCAATGCTACAATTAGCTTTAATTTGGAAAAGTCCTGGATCACTGAAAATAATATTGACAGATCTACTATAAAGATGGAAAGGTACTATAATGGAAAGTGGAATAAACTTGAAACCACTCTTATAGATCAAGATGCTAAATATCTATACTTTGAATCTAAAATAGCAGGTTTTTCTTCATTTGTGATTACTGGAAAACAGAGATATACAGGTGAGCCAGGCGAGGAAGGAATTGAGGACAATAAGCCAGTTGCGGTTGTAACAGAAACTTTAAATAACACATCTGGTGAGACACCTACTGAGGATAAAACCAGTATTCCTGGTTTCGGTCTATTCATCTGTCTGGTAGTCTGGTTGATTGTAATATGGAAGATACGGAAG
>JAIOQW010000124.1 GCA_021108405.1 Methanosarcinales archaeon | reverse complement strand
AATGAAGTATTGGGATAACTAATAATTTTTGAATTGTTGCTATGAAATTATATACATTATATACCAAAAAAAATTATTGTTGTTAAATTTAACAATTAAATCGAAATATTTATGTTATAAAATCATAAATATTCTAAGTTAATGAGAATGATATTATAATTATATTAATTATCATATTACTATTTACATTATTATTATTATTGAAAAAAAATTCAAAATGAGGAAACACATATGAAAAAAGGATTGTTTACAGGTATAATAATATCTATGTTGCTACTGGTACTACCTGCAGCAGCATCAGACCAGGCACTCAGCATATATGGCAATGCGAATGAAGATGAAGTAATAAATATGCAGGATGTCACTTACACTGAACTGATCATCCTGGAATATAAAGACGCTACTGAACTTGCAGATGCTAAGTATGACAATAATATAGATATCCTTGATGTAACGCAGATCGAGCTTGTAATTCTTGGGAAAGAGAAAAAGCTTACATTCATCGATGCTGCTGAAAATACAGTGACTGTGGATTTACCTATCGAAAGAATGGTAACACTCAATAGTGATTTTGCAGAAGCGATTGCAGTGCTGGATGAGCGAGACAAGGTAGTAGGTGTAACTACTACTATAACAGAATTTAACAGATTTCTTCCCGAACTCAGGACAAAAACTGATGTAGGAGGATGGTCAACACCAGATATTGAGGCAATACTATCAACAGACCCTGATACTATCTGCGTATATGCCAAATGGCCAACTACCGAGAAACTTGATGATATGATACCAGATGATATTAATATCATACGGATGGATCTCTACAAAGCAGAAACACTTAGAGAAGAGATGATAATATTAGGATACCTGCTTAATAAGAGAGGTATAGCAGATAAGTACATTGCATGGCATGACCAGTATGTAGATGTAATAAATGAGAGAGTTTTTAATATCCAGGATGATGATAAAGTAAGAGTGTTTATCGATTCAGGTGGAGGTAAGACTCTTGGCAGGCAGGCATATTCCACAGGTACTGGAATGCATGATCTCGTTGTATGCGCCGGAGGTGTAAATATAGCCAAAGGATATGTGGAAGATTATGCTGATGTGGAAACAGAGTGGATACTTGATGAAAATCCTGATGTGATCTGTGGCATCTCATTCAAAGGAGGATATGAGACCGATGATAATGTATTAATGAAGGATTTTTATAATGAAATTATAGTACTTCCTGGTTTTAATAATGTTGCTGCAGTACAGAACGATCGTGTCCGTATCATGTCAAATTCTTATGCTTTTGCACCACATTATCCTGCAGCTCTTACAAGCATGGCAACCTGGCTATACCCTGATACATTCAGCGATATGGATCCGGAATTGATCCATCAGGAATATATAGATGATTTTCTTGGTATAGACTTTGATGTAACCCAGATAGGTGTATTTGAATATCCTCCACTGGAAAGCTAAATGCTTTCCTTTTCCTTTTTTTTCTATAAAGAAAAGCTTTCCTTTGTTTAAGTATATATCAGACCCGGATGATTATCGATATCATATATACCTCCCTGATTTATGCAGCTTACTATACATCAAGGATAATCCCAATAATAGCCATAGGCATCTTTGTTACGAATTTTGCTGTACATACCGGATTAATGAAAAAATTAGACTGATTCAATAAATGCTGTACTAACTTTTATTATCGATGTATTATTTATAGCGATCTTATTAAGTATATAACACAAATAAACCCTAACAAATAGGAAAGTTTATGTTACAAGATTTTACTTTATTAAATAAATTGATGATATAATGATATGTTTTTTGAAATATTTATTATATCATGTGATCTTACTAGTTACATAATCTGGTTTATTCAAAACCAAATAACAGTGGTACTAATGATCAAGATCAATAACTTGTCCAAATACTTCGGCCGCTTGTGTGCAGTAGACGCTGTTGATCTGCATGTTAATAATGAGATATTCGGACTCCTTGGTCCCAATGGAGCAGGAAAATCCACAATTGTTCGGATACTCGTCACACTGCTTAGACCTACCAAAGGAAGCGCGACTATTTGTGGATTTGACATAACCAAAAACCCAAAAAAAGTGAGAAGTGCAATAAGCTATGTACCGCAGGAAATGGCACTTGATACCAGATTGACAGGAAAGGAGAATGTACTATTATATGCAAAACTCTACGGCATCCCTGATCGAATAAATAAAGTAAACGAAGTGCTGGAACTAATGGACCTTACAGATCGGTGTGATGATCTGATCAAAACCTATTCAGGAGGAATGAGAAGACGCCTGGAACTTGCACAGGCACTGGTGCATGAACCCCAAGTCCTTTTTTTAGACGAACCCACTCTTGGCCTTGATGTATCTGCCAGAAAGAGGATCTGGAATCACATATTATCGCTGCGAGAGCATGATATAACGATCTTTATGACAACCCACTATATGGAAGAAGCTGATGAATACTGTGATAGAGTTGCGATCATAGATAAGGGAAGGATCACTGCACTTGGTACTCCACAAGAGCTTAAGAGCAGTCTTAAAATCAGCGAACCAACACTTAATGATGTTTTTATGGATAAGATCACCACCAGGGAAGATGAAAGTGCATTTGACGGTTATAAATTCAGAACAATGCTGAGGCGGCGCTCATGAATGCAATATGGTATTATTTTGAAAGAGATTTCATCAAGTGGACACGATGGAAAGTAAATATATTCGCAGCATTAGTAACCCCGGCTGCGTGGTTGATCTTTGTCGGGCTCACTCTTCCTGTAACATTCACTGATAACTATCTTGAGTACCTGACCCCTGGTATCATGGTAATGAGTGTACTTTTTGCATCCTTCCAGAGTGGAAATTTAGTGATCTTTGATAAAGTACTGGGATTTTTAAATAAATTCTTTGCCCTGCCGCCTCAAAGAGAGAGCTATCTACTTGGTAAGATATTGTTTATATCATTTAGAGGATTGATGCAGGCCAGCGTGATCTTCTGTGTTGCCGTATTATTCGGGATCACTGTATATAGTCTGTCCAGCATTTTACTGACCTTCTTTATACTATTCATTTTCGGGGCACTCTTTGCCTCGATTGCAACTACTATTGCACTTGCAGTGGATGACCATGATGGATATGCTGCAATAAACGCGATGGTCACCATGCCGCTTTTTTTTGCAAGTACTGCATTGATGCCTTATGAAGATATGCCCCAATGGCTCAGGACAATAGCTTCAATCAATCCTGTCAGCCTTGCCATAGATAATGCAAGGGTGCTGTTGGGCGGTGGTGACCCGCTTGTCGGTCAAATAATTATGCTAACGGGTGCTACATTGATCGTACTGATAATATGTATCCATGTGTTTCGAAGAGCAACATTGTGAAATTAAATAAAATAAGGAGATGATTACAATACACCATATAAAAAGACATATACTTCCCTTTACAGCTATCGTCGGGCAGGAAAAGATGAAAAAAGCATTGATCTTAAATGCCATTAATCCGAGGATCGGTGGTGTTTTGATCAGGGGGGAAAAGGGAACTGCAAAATCCACTGCAGTACGGGCACTCAGTGATGTGCTTCCTGAGATAGAAGTAGTAAACAACTGTCCGTTTAACTGTAACCCTGAAAATATGAGCGAAATGTGTGATATCTGCTATGAGCGTGTGGAAAATGGTGAAAAATTAAAAAGTATAATCAAACGAACCAGTGTTGTTGATCTTCCACTTGGAGCTACTGAAGACCGGGTTGTTGGTACACTGAACATCGAAAAAGCTATCAAAGAAGGGATACGGGCACTTGAACCAGGAATACTGGCTGCTGCAAACCGCGGTATCCTCTATATCGATGAAGTGAACCTCCTGGATGATCATGTGGCTGATGTCCTGCTGGATGCGGCTGCTATGAGTGTAAATATTGTTGAGCGGGAAGGTGTATCAGTAGGACACCCGTCAAAATTCATACTGGTCGGTACAATGAACCCTGAAGAAGGAGAACTGCGCCCGCAATTGCTGGACAGGTTCGGTCTGCAGGCGAATGTTGAAAGCATTGCCGATGTTGATGCACGTGTTGAGATCGTCAAAGTTGCAGAGAGCTTTGAGAATGATCCTGAGCAGTTCAAAGAAGATTATAACAATAGTCAGCTTGAACTCACTAAAAAGATCGCAGTAGCAAAATCACTCCTTTCTGAGATCACAATAAGTGATGATCTACTCAAGACCACTGCGCAGATGTGTATCGAGCTTGGTGTTAAGACACACCGTGCAGAGATAGTGATTACCAGGACCGCAAAGACAATAGCAGCATATGACGGGCGTACTGAGGTTACACTTGATGATATAAAAGAAGCAATGGAACTTGCACTCCCGCACAGGATGCGAAGAAAACCATTTGAGCCGCCGCAGCTTGATACTGATAAACTTGATAATATGATGAAGGAGAAGCAGGAACAGGAACAAAAACCGCAGGAACAGGAACAAAAAGACGAAGGTCCCAAAGAGCACAAAGAAAAACCTGAACATAAACATAACCAGGGCTCTAAACCGCATCAGGAGCCTCAGGACCCCCAAAAAAGCAAGGATGACGGATCACCCTCGCAGCAGTCTGATTCGGTATTTGGTATTGGTGACCCGATTGATGTTAGCCAACTGCGTCCGAAAGAAAGAAGGGACATGATACACCGCAGGAGAACATCAGGACGGAGGGTCCCTACACTTGCACGCTATACTCATGGAAGATATGCCCGTCACACACTGCCACCAGGCAAACCTGTAGACATTGCCATAGATGCTACGATACGTGCTGCAGCCCCTCATCAAAAGGACCGTGGTGCATGTATGCCTGGTAAGAACGCTCTTATTGTGAATGATCAGGATATCAGGGAGAAGATCAGGATTGGAAAGATCTCAACTGCAACTCTCTTTGTAGTGGATGCTTCGGGTTCCATGGGTGCATCCAATAGGATGGAAAGTACAAAAGGCGCTATCATGTCTCTTTTAATGGATTCCTATCAGAAGCGGGACCGGATAGGTATGGTTGCCTTTAAGGGTAATGATGCAGATGTGCTGCTCCCGCTTTGTTCAAGTGTTGATCTCGCATTCGAAAGACTGAAAGAGCTTCCGACCGGAGGCAAGACCCCGCTAAGTGCAGGTCTAAGCAACGGTTTGAACCTTCTGCTTGGTGAGAAGAGAAAGAACGAAGAGACCATTCCCATAATGGTACTGATCTCAGACGGAAGGGCAAATGTTCCGGTACACAGTGGCGAATCTGTTGATATCAAGAACGAAGTGCTGGAAATTGCAGAAGAAGCAAGATCTGCCGGTATACATGTTATCATCATTGATACCGAATCCGTAAGCGGATCATTTATCAAAATGCAGCTTGGATACTGTAAGGAAATAGCCCAACGTGCAGGCGGCCGGTATTTTTCAATTGATCATCTATCACCAGGCCAAGTACATGATATTGTTGTGCAGGAACAGGAACTTGTAATGGAATTACACTCTAAACCAGGTGCATAAGATGAGAGTAACTTCAATAACATGGGGCAGTGATATTTCACTATTTGCCGAGGCATGTGACGAGTTTGGCATAGAGCTGCATGCATGGTCTACTTATGAACTTAGAAATGATGATGTGAAATTAGAGCAATGTATTGAATCCTTCGAACATGCAGATGTTATCATCCTGCGTCCGACAAGTGATGGTATCTGGGACGAGATCATTGAAAAAATGGATAATGATGTTCCGATAATCTCATTTGGGTATGATACTTCTCTGTGGAAGCTTTCAAATGTTTCATTGAAGGTTGTTGCAACAGTTAGTACGTACCATGTTTATAGCGGATTGGAAAATATAAAAAATATGTTCAAATATATTGGTAAAGAAATCCTGGGTCTTGATTATGATGTTGATCCACCGCATGAGTTGATGTGGCAGGGTATTTATCATCCTGATGCCCGGAATGCTTTTGAGAATATAGATGATTACCTGGACTGGTATAAACCATCAAAGCAATATATGATAGGTATTCTTTTTTTCAGGACATACTGGGCAAATGGGGATATTGAGATTGTGGATACACTGATCCGTGAACTTGAAAAAAAGTTCGATGTGATCCCTGCTTTCTGTCATGGAATGGGTGATAAGGATACAGGTGCCAAAACAAGTGGCGAAGTTACTGAGCGGTTTTTCAAAGATAGGATAGATATCATGGTTGATTTTCAATCGATCTTTCATGCCGGGAACATAGATGATTCTGTGAACGCTCTAAAGAAACTTGATGTTCCTGTGATCCATCCATTGGTCTCATATTATAGCACTATGGACGAATGGCGCGCAGATATTGCGGGAATGAGTTCCAGCGAGATCGGCTGGAGTGTGGCTATGCCTGAGTTCGAAGGTGTGATCGAACCTGTTATTATCGGAGTATCCCAAACCAAAGAAGGGTATGGATCAGAGTTTGAACACCACGTCCCTATTATTGAGCGTATAACTAAGATCGTGAAAAAAATAGAGAAATGGGTACTGCTTAAGAACAAACCAATATCACAGCGTAAGGTTGCTTTCATTCTTCATAACAACCCCTGTGCATCAGTAGAAGCAACAGTTGGTGCAGGTGCTCATCTTGATTCACTTGAGAGTGTTTCCCGCATCCTGGGTGCAATGAATAAGGGAGGATATTCGGTTGATGTACCCAAAAGCGGGAAAGAGCTTATAGAAAATATCATGGAACATAAAGCGATCAGCGAGTTCAGATGGACAACGATAGATGAAATTGTGGATAAAGGCGGCGCACTTGCTATGATAACCAAAGAGCACTATGAGGAATGGTTTACTACTCTTGATACTGATGTCAAAAAGAAGATGTGTGAAGCATGGGGAAATCCGCCCGGTGAAGAAAAAGACGGCGTTGCTGCTGCAATGGTCTATGATAATAAAATAGTGGTTACAGGTGTTCAATATGGCAACGCAGTGATTTGTGTCCAACCTAAACGCGGCTGCGCAGGTTCACGGTGTGACGGACAGGTATGCAAGATCCTGCATGATCCTGACCTGCCTCCCACACATCAGTACCTTGCCACATACCGCTGGATCGAGAATGATTTTAAGGCAGATGTGATTGTTCATGTAGGGACACATGGCAGTCTTGAATTCCTGCCTGGAAAATCAGTCGGACTATCGCAGAGCTGTTATCCTGATATTGTGATAGGGAATATCCCGCATCTATATATCTATAATTCTGATAATCCTCCAGAAGGAACGATCGCTAAAAGAAGAAGCTACGCTACATTGATAGATCATATGCAGACTGTTATGACAGAAAGTGGTCTCTATAGCGAGCTAAAAGAACTTGAAGACCAGATCGCAGAATATAACAAAACAAAGATCCATGATAAAGCAAGGGCACATGCTCTTGAGCATATCATTATCGATCTGATAACAAATACCAATCTTTCAGAAGAGATGGAACTTGATGATCTGCTAGAGGCGGATGTTCCATTTGAACAAATTGTTGGAGCTGCACATAAGGAGATCACTAAATTATATAATACCCAGATCCCGGATGGAATGCATATTTTTGGAGATAGACCTGCTGGTGATAGAAAGACAGAATTTATCAACTCCATATTGAGACATGAGTCTGAGTTAAGAAAATTAGTCATTGATCTTCTTGGAATGGATATTCATGTGTCTGATATGCATAGTGAAGTATTAACCGGGATCGATATGCTTGCAAAAGAGATGTTAAGTGGATTCTTAAGTGATAAAGACCCTGTTGTGGTTTGTAGACAGGTACTTGGAGACCGGATGAAAAGAACAAACGTTGCTGCAATAACATCAATCAAGGATAAAGTGGACGATATATCTTCAAGAATAGATGCATCAGATGAGATCACTTCTCTGCTCCACGGTTTTGATGCTGGATTTATTGAACCCGGACCTTCCGGGTTAATAACAAGGGGGAGTCCTGAAATACTGCCGACAGGCAGGAATTTCTATTCACTTGATCCGTTCAGGGTCCCTACTAAAGCTGCATGGCGGGTAGGCAAAAAACTTGCAGATGGTGTGATCGAGAAATATGAACAGGAACATGATAAAGTTCCTGAGAATATCGCAATGTACTGGATGTGTTCTGATATAATGTGGGCAGATGGTGAGCAGCTTGCCCAGATCATGCAGCTTATAGGTGTTGAGCCTATCTGGAAAGGTGGAAAAGTAAAAGAATACAGGATCATTCCACTGGGTGAGCTCAACCGACCGAGAATTGATGTGACAATTCGCGTAAGCGGGATCACCAGGGACTGCTTCTACAACTGTGTTGAACTGATAGATGATGCCATACAAGAAGTTGCACAACTCGATGAACCTGTTGAGATGAACTATCTCAAGAAACACGTGGCAGAGGCTTCAGCAGATGGTGTTGCGGGAGACTGTGCACGTATCTTCGCAAGTAAGCCCGGAACGTACGGGAATGGTGTGAACCTGGCAGTATATGCATCTGCATGGAAGGAGGATAAGGACCTGTCTGATGTGTATGTGTACTGGAACGGGTATGCTTATGGCAGGGATGTGTTTGGAGAAAAAGCACATGATAAATTTATCTCACAGCTTAAGTCAGTTGACATGACCTTTAATAAGACTGTTACGGATGAGTATGACCTGTGTGGATGTTGCTGCTATTTTGGAACACACGGTGGACTTACTACGGCTGCTAAGGAGATATCAAAAAGTGAGATATCTACCTATTATGGTGATACAAGAGATATGGACCGGGTCGAGATCAGGACTCTTGCAGATGAGATCAGGCGTGTTGCGCGGACCAAACTATTAAACCCGAAATGGATAGAAGGCATGAAAAGACACGGATACAAAGGAGCAGGTGATATGTCAAAGCGCATCGGGCGCATTTATGGCTGGGAAGCCACAACACAGGAGGTTGATGACTGGATATTTGATGATATCACAAAGACCTTTGTGCTGGATGATGAGATGCGTAGCTTCTTTGAGGAGAACAATCCATGGGCTCTTGAAGAGATCGGGAGGCGGCTGCTTGAGGCTTATGAGCGCGGTTTATGGGAGGCAGACCCTGAAGTTATTGAAGGGTTGAAACGCGCATATCTTGAGATAGAGGGATGGATAGAAGAGCGGATGGGTGATCTCAAGGGTGATCTTCAGGGCGGGTCTATTGATGTGATCACTATGGAAGAGGTTGAGGGGTGGAAGAAGAAGATAGAAAAGGTCATTAAGATTTGATCGACTTATATGAAAAGAACAAAATCCTCCCTTCGGTCGGATTTTCTGGACCGACATTCCAGAGGAATGGAGGATTAAAAGATTCGTAGAATCTTCGCCAGAGGGCTTTAAAAGAGCCGAAGATTAGAAAATGTGAACGGAGTGAATATTTTCGATATAAAGTTATACTTGATATACTAAAATAAAGAAATATAAATAAACATACATACATAGTTGGATTTATGGCAACAAAAACCCTTAGTATAAGCGAAGGCGCATACAATAGGCTTAATGCACTGAAAACATCAAAAAAAGAAAGCTTCTCAGATGTAATACTTAAATATTATCCGAAAAAGAAAAAGCTTTCGGACTTGCTTTGTGAGATCAGTCCCAATCCGGAACTTGCTGATGCTATAGAAAATGCTTCAAAGAGTATGAGAAAAGCAAATACTTGATATCAATAGATTATGCCATATTTTTGTATTTATTAGTAGTTCTCCTGTACACTGGTCTGATAAATTGAAGAACATGTCGCCTGTTGATCTGGGTCTCATAAATGAAGTAACAAACAACCCCGATCCTATTATTAAAGAGATCAAGGAAAAATTGGATATTCCTCCAAGCACATTAACAAGTTCAATAAACAGACTTGAAAAAAAAGGACTGATCAGGTGTATGATTAGTACAAAAGATCGGCGTTCTTACGAACTGCAACTTACTGATAAAGGTGAAGAGATACAGTCAGAACATTTAAAAGTTGATAGAATGGCAGCTCGTAAACTGCTTGAATCATTAGACAGTAATGAAGAAAGGAAAAAGAACTAGTGTCAAGTCAACTCTATAATGTCGTAAAGTATATAATGTATGTTCTTCATAATAAACCTAGAGGGATTGAATATGAAGAAATACATTGTGACACTTACTAAAGATGAACGCGAAAC
>JAIOQW010000136.1 GCA_021108405.1 Methanosarcinales archaeon | reverse complement strand
ATTTGTGGTTAATATTAATAAATCACAATGAAAAAAACTATTAAGTTAAAAAATTGCAGAAAGAGATTGTCAGATAAGTCTTGAACAATTAACAATTTTATAAACTATCTCCTTTTTTGTGATTTTTTTAGTTGTACTTGCACATGACTAAGAAATCATTGGTTCGAAATTGTAACCACAAAGTGAACTATGAACCGCAGTTCATAGTTCACTCTGTGGTTAATAAAAAGTAAGACAAAAAAATCATAGAAACCGTTACATATCGAAGCATTTATATCTATTGTAGACTTACATTACATAAAAATTATGATTTTAGTGTGATAATATGTTTTCGATACCAAAAGACAAACAAACTACTTTATTCACGGTCCCTCCGTGTATAAAAATCTAATACCTGAAGATGATATTCTTTGTAGAATAAATCAGGTAATTGATTTTTCCTTCGTAAATGAAGAATGTAGTGACTTATATTCACTTAATAGTGGCAGACCTGTAACAAACACGCCTGAAAGGATGTTTCGTTCAGCAATGGGTAAATTATTATTTGTGAGTTGCCTAAAGTCATGAGACATGATCAAAAAATTCAACAAGAATACTATAATTATACTCTCCGCCTCACACAATTCACTGAAGATAAAGACAAATACCGCATCGAAATCGCACTCGAAGGCGTCGGGCTGCCCCGTCAAACAACAACTAGCCACTTCAACTTCAAACTCACAGATCAGGATCAGGAAGACATGCGCTGGTATCTCGAAGACTTCCTGCAGTACCCGCACGATCCGGCACGTAGGAAACATCGAAGCCGACCTGACGCTTAGGAATTCTCGCATCAAAATCAGCCTAGACCGACTGCGTGGGTCTACCACCCAAAAAGTGGTCAGGTGGTGAGTAGAGACGATGAAGCGAAGTTGATCCCGTACAACTACCTTGTTTTCAGCGTCAGCCGGTACATGGGAGATTAGTGCCGGTTTGCTTATATTATAAATAAAAAAATCCCTTATTTCTCCCAATT
Organism: Methanosarcinales archaeon; assembly: GCA_021108405.1. Taxonomy (GTDB): domain Archaea; phylum Halobacteriota; class Methanosarcinia; order Methanosarcinales; family Methanocomedenaceae; genus Methanomarinus. The sequence continues at coordinate 9,147 of JAIOQW010000136.1, read as the reverse complement.
TTATCTATCTTGAATAAATCTTTAGTTACAACTACCCCTGATTCTAAATTATACAAATCCAAAAACTCGATCAATCCCTTAATATCACTGGCTTTGATCTGTTCTTTATATTTAACTTCAACAGGAATTAATATATGTGAATCAGCATATACAAAATCCACTTCATGCTTGTTCTTCCAATAGAAAGGCCTAAAATACGGTTTTGATTCACATCCCCTTTTGATCAAATGCCACGCCACAATATTCTCAGCCGTTTTTCCATCATCCTTATCCAGTGTAAGGGCTCTTCTTAATCCTTCTTCCCAGAAATATAGTTTTTTTTCTCGTTTCTCAACTGCTTTATTAGAAGGTGTATAAACATCTGCAACAAATACCATCATAGAACTCTGTAAATAATAGAGGTATAATTTCAATGTTTCCCGGTTTACACCAAGCCTGTCTGATAATCCTTTATAAGAAAACCGGTTAGTAGAAAAGCTAGCAATATCCCGAACCAGCGTATCAAGAAGCAGAGGATCTTTTACTCTGAACACGCTTACGATATCCTTGAAAAGGATAAGCGCAAAATAGTCTTCTACAATAGTCCTATACCACTGATCAATATCTTTGATTTTGAACCACTCAGGAAATCCTCCTGTATTAAAATACTGACCAAGATAATAGATTATACTGTGTTTATATTCAATAATGCTGTAGAATGCTTTTTCTATATCATCAAAATTATCAGGAGAAGGAAATTGATTATCCGGTTTTGATAGGATCATATCATTGAAATGTAAATATTCTCGAAATGTCAGTGGGAAAACGTCTATGAATGTTATCCGTCCTGCCAGACTTTCGGATGCTTCCAGATATAGAAGAGTCTTAGAGGATCCTGATATGATAAATTTACATTTTGCATGTGAGTCAATATAATACTTTAGCTCTGACTGCCACCCTTTATGTACATGTATCTCATCAAGCAGAAAGTAAACAGCTTCCATAGACGGGTCTACACCGGTAAGTTCATGATATATATTTAGAACATCATGAAGACTATCAATTTTTCCAATAAGGTCATCTATTTTTATATAGATTATCTTATTAGGTTCGGATATTTTAAGAAGATAATCAATATATTGAAAAAGTATAGTGGTCTTGCCACACCGCCTTATTCCTGTTAGACATATAATTCTATCCAGTTTGCTGATATTTTGTATTTTTTCAATATATTCAGACCTGAGAGTCCCTTTATCTACCGGTTCAACTAAACGTGTCTTCCACCAATAGTTTTTTCTTTTCAAATAAGTAATAATAAATTCTCTATCCATATACAAGTATAATGAGGAATAAAATAATAAATATTGCGGTTTATATTTGCATTAAATTATTATTACGAAAATACCCCCTCCACCTTTCAAGATCAACAGGGATCAGTTTACCACCCTGTGCACTGCAGCGTTCAGTCACGGACTCCGGACTTCCGTTTCGCTAAGTTAGGGGTATCCCTGGGAGTGGTATGAATTTTAGAGGAAATTATGAATACGACTCAGCTCTTTAAATGTAGCTAAATCTGTGTAAAAAGCTTTTTATTATAATACATCAAGTTCTACTTAACATACTATTAAAATATTTCCAGGAGTCACTACACAGGCAAATGAATTTAAGTGATCAGATGAAAAGTACCATCCCGGCACAATTACTGCACCTGGTCCCAAAACGCTTTGATGTCATCGGAGATATATTGCTGATTTCAATACCATCTGAACTTGATAATTATAAAACACAATTAGTAGAAAAGCTGATCCGAAAACACAAGAATATCGGGACTATACTCAATAAAGTGGGCATGTTAAATGGAGAAAGACGTACAGCAAGATTTGAGATTTTATTAGGAGACAGCACCGTGACCATACATAAAGAATACGGATATCGCTACAAGCTGGATATCCAGGAAGTGTTCTTCAACAGCCGTCTTAGTTATGAAAGAAAACGGGTAATGTCAATGGTACAGCCTTTTGAGAACATACTGGTTCCTTTTTGCGGCGTTGGTCCGTTCGTTATACCTGCAGCAGCTTGTGGTGCCAGTGTTACGGCAATTGAGAAGAACCCGCAAGGATGTAAGTGGCTTGCAGAGAATACACGGCTAAACAAGGTAGAGGACAATGTTTTTATCATTCAGGGAGATGTATCCTATATCACAAACATGCTCGACCAGGATTTCGATAGAGTAATACTCCCCATTCCTTATGGTATGGATCATATCATTGAGGATATGTCAGGGATGGTGAAAAAAACAGGAACTATGCATTTTTATACATTTAAAAAACAATACCAGATACATGACCTGATCCAAAAATATTCGGATATGGGATTTAGTGTAGCTTTTTACCGAAAAAGTGGCAATGTTGCACCTGGAGTCAGCCGGTGGGCCTTTGATCTGGTAAAGCAATAGAGTATCATAATAAGATTTATTTCAGTATAACTTGATATATCGAAAATGGTCACCCCATTCACATTTTCTAATCCTCCATTCCTCTGGAATGTCAAACGAAGATTCTACGAATCTTCTAATCTTCGGCTCTTTTAAGAGCCCAGGCGAAGATTCTACGAATCTTCTAATCTTCGGCTCTTTTAAGAGCCTCAGTCAAGGAAATCCGACCGAAGGGAGGATTTTGTTCTCTAAAAACCAGATAGTAAAGTTCTTTAATGTTGTGTTACTTTTCTTCCTATCATTATTTAACGTATAGAAAAGTAAAAAAGCATTTGTTTAAAGAGGAACAATAATGAAACCAATGAGAAGTGGTTTTGATTCGATCCGCAAATATCTTGGCTCAAAAAAAGAAAAAGGAAGAAGACAGATCGCCCTGCTGGTAGACGGACCTAATATGCTTAGAAAAGAGTTCCAGACCAATCTGGAAGAGATCCGGGACGTGCTTAAGGATTATGGTACTATTACCAGTATGCTTCTGAAAAATTGGTTGAAGCTATTGAAGCCCAGGGTTTTGAGCCGATCATCTGTTCAAGCGACGTGGATGTAAGGTTAGCAGTAGAAGGTATGGAGATGGTTTTCAATCCTGTGATCGATACTTTAGCACTGGTCACCAGGGATGCTGATTTCAAACCACTGCTTTCCAAGGCTAATGAACATGGTAAAGAGACCATTCTATTTGGTGCCGAACCAGGACTCTCCATTGCTCTTAAGAATATTGCTGATTATGTGATCGTACTTAAGGAAGGTGTGATGGAACATGAAAATGAAATCAAAGGACCAATAGAACCTATCACAGCGGAATGATGGACACACCGGCGCTAAGACATCCGATAACATATCCAAGTACGGCACCTGTATTTAGAAATGGTAATCCTGCTTGAGGTTTTCCTTTTGCGACAAGTATCATCAAAACAGCAAAGCCGATCACAGTACCCACCGCTGCGCCAAGGGCCGGTGTATTTAATGCGCCTATTACCGGTATCTGCATATATGCTTCCTTTATAAAGACATTGGCTGATATTACTAATATAGTAGGCATTATCGCATCACCCAGGCCCATAAAGAAAGCTTCACGCTCTTTTTGGGAGTTATATTTATAATCACGGTACGAAAAATTCAGGTTATTAGGAATTATAAACAGGATAGGGACCTTCATATCCATCACACCTTCTGCCAGAGTAAGCATATGTTTGGTCTGGTATACTGATATTGCATCATAGATTGCTAGTAGTATCAATAATACGAGTGTAGGTAATATGCCAAAGGAAATGCCGAAAAGAGCAGTCACACCCCCGCCAATAAGGATGCCGATCAGATCAATAACATACCATTCAGGGAACTTGTACATTAAAATGGTAAGAAATAAACAAAGTACTGATGATAGAACGATATTGGTGAATTCCACAAGATAAATGGCAAATATGGCATAGAATACATAATATAATGTAACTGCTACTGAAAATAAAATGAATCCGTGAATAACCCATTTCATGTTTCTTTTCATTGCAATGAGGATGACCAGAGTAAATACGAGTATTATACCTATATAGTATACAGACAGCCATACATTTCCAGGATCATCACTAAATTGCATTCCTTCGTCTATCATGGGCTGGGCCAGCATGATAGATATTATCTGAACTAAAACCAGGAATAAGCCCATACATAAAAAAGGAAGAAAATCACTTGATTTTTTCTCTTTTTTCTCTTTTTCATTGTTTGTTTGTGTCAAATTCATGGCCTCGCTATATGAATAAATTGTAACAATTGTGTATTGGATAATGAGTCATACTTTGATGGCTTTTATTTGTATTATATTTATCCACGGGGCGCAAATAAGACCTGGGATTTCTAATCCGGGGATGTGCAAGCCCTGGACAATCCGGGTGCTTATTTTCGTGAACATATCAAAACATAAATATATTATTCAATTATCAGTACTTCCACATGAGAGCAATAAAAAAGACATTTTTCATCCAATTATTGATCATTATCACAATAATCTCAATAACCGGCTGTATTACAGATACTCAAAATCCCGAAGAGCCTGTCAATATCAACAACACAGAAGAATTACAGCAAAGCCGCCAGCTTATGGGCACAATAGTAACTATTAAGATCATTGGTCCCAAAGCAAGCTCTCAAACTGCAATGGACCTGGCCTTTGATGAGATCAGCAAGATTGAAGATATGATGAGTCCCTACAAACAGGACAGTGAGATCAGCCGTTTGAATAAAGAAGGATATATAGATGAAACATCCCCTGATCTTCTCTTCTTAATGGAACGATCAATAAATTATGGTACACTAAGCAGCGGTGCTTTTGATATTACCATCCAGCCTATTCTTGATCTCTGGAAAACGAAAATAAGTGCAGGTGAATATCCTGATAAAGAGGAAATAAATAATACATTAACCCTTGTCAACTATAGTAACATTACTATTAGCAATGATACTGTTACTTTTAATATGCATGGAATGGCAGTTACTCTCGGAGGGATTGCAAAGGGGTATGCTGTGGATAAAGCAGTCAGTGTTCTCAAAGATGAGGGATATTTGAGCGGATTGGTAAATGCAGGTGGCGACGGTATGTATTTCGGTACAAGACAGGACGGCTCAAATTGGCGTGTCGGGCTTGTCAATCCTGATAATAAAAGCGAATCTATTGTTATCCTTAATATTTCAGATATGGCAGTGGCAACAAGTGGTAACTATGAACGCTATTTTAATGAATCTGCACGTTTATCCCACATTAGTGATCCTAAAACCGGATACTCATGCCAGAGTCTTATCAGCGCAACTGTCATTGCCAGCTCGTTGATGGAAGCAGATGCCCTGGCAACTACTATATTTGTGCTGGGCCCGGTTGATGGTATGGAGTTTATCGAAAGGATCGATACTGTCGAATGCCTGTTAATAACCTCTGATCGAATTATTCTAAGATCCTCTGGTTTTTCATAGTATATCAAGTATAACTTGATATATCGAAAATGCTCACTTCGTTCACATTTTCTAATCTTCAGCTTCTTCGAAGCTTCAGTCAAGAAAATCCGAGCGTTAGCGAGGATTTTGTTCTCTTACGAAACAGTGTAGATTTAGACGAATTCAACGTCATCGTCTACCGGTTCGTCCATGACATGCCCGTTGTAGGCATTAATATCAATTGAATTACTCTTCCCCCTAATCTCCCATACCGGCACATAGGCCAGTATGATCGTGATATTGATATCTTTTTCAAGAGGTGAGACGGTCTTGCTCTCATAGATAATTGCATCACCTTTCACCTCGTCAAGTTTCAAAATTTGTGAATGTTTCTCAATAATCGCATCCTGGGCTACCTTAATAGCTTCTTTATCAGTAACATGGGGTTCTTTGATCTGATAGTTATGGACCGGAACTTCTATATATTCCAAAGGCTGGGGAAACCTGGTAAAACTATCATGCGCTGTTATAGCATTTATGATACCTTCTCCCTGAGCGTTTAACTCTATTACCTTTGATCTGAACTTCCTTTTAGTATCAAAATCATATGTATAACTGTAGTATGGTATGAATTTCAAGATGAAATCCCTTACTTCTGTGATCTTCGTCTCTGCGACCTTAATAGCTGATGATTTTTCCATATTGATAGGCATAGAAGGAAGCTGTATCCTGATAAGTGGTTCTTCCTTTATTACATCTCCGCTGGTCGGATGATCAACCTCTTGCTTTGTATTTGCAGGAGTTTCGGTATCCGGCCATGGTAATTTTGATTCCGGCTCAGGCGGTGGGGATGTATTGAACATATCAAATATAGTGTTGCTCTTTGGTTCTTCAACATCCAATGTTTCAAATACACTGATTGGCTTATCAAAAGCGGATGAATTCAATCGCAATTCCATTGGCTGGCCCATAGCGTTTGCAAGGATCGCCTTGCCTATCTGGTTTTCCATCTCATGTTGATCCCAGAATACCAGATCATGCCTGGCAGCATAATCTAAAACATCATCCGATGCAGTGTTACTCAGTATATAGAGCCCGGTACCTTCGGTATGTTTTATAGAATCGGCGAATGTGCGTATAGAGTTATAATCAATATCCTGGTCTAATTTAATATAGATATGCTCTGAAGTCCCTCTGGAAGCCATAAGGTCACAGATGTATGACGTTTCTATATCATATCCATATGCCTGGAAAATATCTTTGAGTATATTAAGTACTGGTTGTTTGTTCATGTTGATCCAGTGTATAGAAATAGAGTGTTAGAGTAAAAAAGTTTCGGGTTGTTTTTGAATTATGCTAATTATTTTACTTACTAACCTTACCCATAACTATATAAATAAAGTAAATAACATATAATTGGATTAAAATTCAAATGCTTTAATTCAAATCAATTATTATAAGGTGATTATTATGAATGAAACGGAAACAAAAAGTGATGATAATTTAATAGCAGCTCTAGCTTATGTGTTTACTATTATAACTGGTATCATTATATATCTCATGGAAAAAGATAAACCTGATAAACGAAGATTTGTAATGTTTCATGCTGTCCAGGCCATTATGTTAGGTGTTGCAATGATTGCTCTTAGTATCATAGTAACAATTATTGCTATGATACCAATTATTGGATGGTTAATTGCATTTCTATTTCCATTTGCTGCACTTGCAGTCTGGATATTTATGATATACAAAGCTTATTCGGGAGAAGAATACCATTTACCGATAATAGGAGATTATGCTGAACAATATATTTAAAAAAATTTACTTATTTTATGATAATGTATCACAAGTAAATACACACATTAGTAAGTATTTACTTATATATTTTTTTTAAAAATATACTGTATCTTCAGGTGATAAAAATAAACGAAACCACTACTAAAAACGATGATAATATAATAGCAGCTATTGCATATTTACTGTGTCCTCTTAGTAGTATTATTATTTATCTCATGGAAAAAGATAAACCTGATAAAAGACGGTTTGTAATGTTCCATGCTATGCAGTCCTTTATATTAGGTATTGCACTTATAGCCATTGGTTCTTTATTCCCCATTATAGCAGTGATTCTGGCAATTATTCTTAATATTATACCTTTAATCGGAGGGATAATATCGGGATTATTAATGATGGTACCTCCTATCATAATACTTGTAATACTAGTTATTATCTTTTTCATGATCTATAAGTCATTTAGTGGAGAAGAATATCATTTACCAGTGATCGGAAACATGGCTGAAAAATATATCTAATACTAAGAACAAAATCCTCCCTTCGGTCGGATTTTTTATGCCTACAGGAAAGTATGCACCATCCTGTAGGCTAAATAAATCCAAATACGATTAAGAATTTACTAAAAAAAAGTGCGGCCGCCGGGAATCGAACCCGGATAAGAGGCTTGGGAAGCCACTATCATAACCGTTAGATCACAGCCGCATGAAATAAAGAAAATATATCACAACTGCCTGGGTAAGTAACTCATAGCTTTACTGCCTATTAATCCTTATGCTTTCGCAGCCGGATTGATCAAATCATCATCTATATATATTACTCCCTTCAACATTTAACCCAATATTAACAAAGCTGTGAGGTTAATCCATTATGATAGAAAGAAAACAGGTTCTCGAGAAGCTTGAGGAATACGACTTAACCGATTGCAAGGTCGGTGCTGTTGCGTCCCATTCGGCACTGGATGTATTTGACGGTGCAATAGAGGAAGGTTTTTTTACTTACGCCGTATGCCGCCGCGGTCGGGAAAAAACATATACTAAATACTTTAAGACTGAATGTGATGAAGATGGCTGCGTCGAACGGGGTGTGGTGGACGACTGGGTAGTGTATGATAATTTCGATGAACTTATACGTCCCAATGCTCAACAGTCCCTTATCGACAATAATGTATTGTTCATCCCGAACCGTTCTTTTACTTCATACTGCGGGATAGATGCTGTTGAGAATGACTTCCATGTCCCGCTAGTAGGCAGCAGGAACTTGCTTAGAAGTGAAGAGCGTGGAGATGTACAGGATTATTACTGGTTGCTTGAGAAAGCAGGACTTCCTTTTCCTGAAAAATTGGATGAACCGTCGGATATCGATGAACTGGTAATGGTTAAAATGCCGCATGCAGTTAAGAAATTAGAACGTGGTTTCTTTACTGCTTCATCATATGATGAATATATTGAAAAATCAGAGTCGTTATTGGCCCAGAATGTTATCACTCAATCTGCTCTTGATAATGCTCGTATTGAGAGATATGTCATCGGACCGGTTTTTAACCTGGACTTTTTCTATTCACCTATTGAGGAGGAAATGAGCAAGCTGGAGCTATTAGGAATAGACTGGCGTTTTGAGACCAGCCTGGACGGTCATGTCAGGCTGCCGGCACCACAGCAAATAACACTCAAGTCCCACCAGATAACTCCTGAATATACGGTATGCGGCCATAATTCAGCAACACTGCGTGAATCACTGTTGGAGGAGGCATTTGAACTGGGAGAAAAGTATGTTGCTGCAACACAGAAATATTATGATCCTGGTATTATCGGTCCGTTCTGCCTACAGACCTGTGTGGATAAAGACCTTAATTTCCATATCTATGATGTAGCGCCCAGGGTCGGTGGAGGAACCAATGTCCATATGTCAGTCGGACATCCGTACGGCAATACTTTATGGCGCATGCAAATGAGTACGGG
>JAIOQW010000034.1 GCA_021108405.1 Methanosarcinales archaeon | reverse complement strand
TGTCCGGGCTACTGTTGATATGAAACTGGAATGATTGAAGGGATGCTATTGGGAGAAGAAGGGAGAAGAGGCGGGTCTTATTGAGATTTATGAGTACAAGATCGGTGAAACTACAAGCTACCTGATAATAAATTATTTTCTCTTTTTTGTAGTCGTCTCTGTTTTTGTGTCCATTGTTCCGGGTGCTAATGACATTTGCGATATACCTTCAGATGTTGACAACAATTCATAAATTCCTTGGGTAGGTGCTATCCATACTGAACCGGTGCCAAAGAAGGTCTGTAATAATCCTTCGCCCGAAACGGATGATGCAATCCAGGACTTGCTACTCTTCTCTGCTTTAAATGAAATCCCCTCAGATCTCAATAAAGTGAAATTTCCATCAACGCTTAATTTCTCATTATTGAGTTGCACTTTCTGTATTTCAGTAACTGGGACCGGAGAATATAATACTGCTATACCTTCCCCATAAATTTTTGTTTGAAATAGTCCTTCACCCCCAAATAACGTGGAGGAAATATTCTTTTGCATTATAGAACTTATATCCAAACCAGATGTTCCAGCATAGAAGAGCCCTTTGTCAACGATGATAGCTTTATCATCTGTTTTAACATGGTAGAGAAAAAAGTGACCAAAAGAAGGTTCTAAGTATATCTCACCGGATCCGTGTATTTCATTAACAAAGAATGTCTCACCTGACAACATTTTTCTTGTTAATCCTTTCATAAATCCACCACCGGAACTTGCCTTCATTTCGAGGTTTCCTTTCATAAAGTACAAAGCTCCAGGTTCGATCCGGGTACGAGAATTGCTTAAAGTAATTCTGATCATTTTTAGGCGCATTCCACTTTGCGATGCATAGAATAGATTGTGTGCAACGCGCAAATCTGCAGAACCACCAAGTTGTGGAAATTGTAGTACTTCAACAATTGTTCCGTCATCGGTTGAAACAGAGTCAATGACTTCATACATTTCGTTACTCATTATTTTTCTCCTTTTGTTATTTTACAGTTAAGTAAATGATTATTATTAGCTCCAAAGTTATAAAAGTAACGTTGAATAATTAAGTGCAGTTTGAAGCAATCACATTTGAATGGGTTACATGTCCAACAGATATTGCAGCGGGATGGACTATTATGCTTAAACCCGGCGGACCTGATAATATAACCAACAACTGGATCCTGACATTTATTGTGTTTCCAACGATGTGGTTTGGGATTTCTTTAACATATTGTGATAGAGCAAACCTACTTTACAATTAACTGAAAAAAATGGTATGTTTTCATCATATAGAAGCAGAACCGAGTGGAGAATTTTTAAATACAATTCAATACTATACATAACAAAGGAAATAACAATGGCAATTAAGAAAAGTGAATTATACAGCTCTCTCTGGAAAAGCTGTGACGAATTAAGAGGTGGGATGGATGCCTCGCAATACAAAGATTATGTATTGGTATTATTGTTTGTAAAATATGTATCAGATAAATACGCAGGTGAAAAGTATGCTTCGATTCTAATTCCTGAAGGTGGAAGTTTCAAGGACATGGTTTCCCTGAAAGGTAAAAAGGACATCGGTGAAAGCATCAATAAAATCATAGCAAAGCTGGCAGAAGCCAATGAGTTGAAAGGTGTAATTGATGTAGCTGATTTTGACAACTCGGATAAGCTTGGCAAAGGAAAGGAAAAGGTTGATAGGCTCTCTAATCTCATAGGCATATTTCAAAATGAAAGCCTTGATTTAAGCAATTAAAAGTTGGTAAGCATCTGGAGAAAATGGGATTTGCATGGAAATAATAACTAATGAAAATACCGGAATTGTGTTTTATGCTAATTTATTAAGTGATATTAAAACCCGCATTCGCCAGGCACAGGTAAAGGCAACACTTTCAGCTAATGCCGAGATGATAATGATGTATTGGGATATAGGCAGGATAATACATAAACGGCAAAAACAGGAAGGATGGGGAGCCGGGATAATTCCTCGATTATCAAAAGATCTTCACAATGAACTGCCTGATGTCAAAGGATTTTCCGAGAGAAACATAAAGTTCATGGTACAATTTTATAAAGAATATGGGTTAGATGCTTCAATTGGGAAACAACCTGTTTCCCAATTTGAAAATATGAAACGGCTTGTTTCCCAAATACCATGGGGACATAATATCCTGCTTATGCAGAGGATAAAAGATAATTCAATACGCTTCTGGTATATGGAGCAAATTATCAACAACGGATGGAGCCGGGATATTCTGGGACTGATGATTAAAAGCGAGATTCATGAGCGTCAGGGGAGTTCCACAACCAATTTCAGATCTACTCTTCCTGATCCGCAGTCTGAGCTTGCCAGTCAATCCCTGAAGGACCCGTATATTTTTGATTTTCTGACGTTGAGCGAACCCTTTAATGAACGTGAGCTGGAAACAGAACTGGTTAAACATCTTGAAAAATTCCTAATTGAGTTAGGCACCGGTTTTGCCTTTGTTGGAAGGCAGTATCATCTGGCGATCAGCGATAAGGATTTTTATATTGATCTGCTGTTTTATCATCTGAAACTGCGCAGTTTTATTGTGATCGAACTTAAAAAAGGGGACTTTAAGCCGGAATACGCAGGCAAGATGAATTTTTATTGTTCTGCTGTTGATGATCTTCTCAAACACCCGACTGACCAGGCTACTATAGGGTTGATATTGTGCCAGACCAAAGACAGGATCCTTGTCGAGTATGCTTTGTGTGATATAAATAAACCCATCGGTATTTCTGAGTATGAACTGACCCGCGCCCTGCCTGAAAATCTAAGATCCAGCCTGCCGAGCATTGAGGAGCTTGAAGCAGAACTGGGCGGGGTACATCAGGGGGAAAGTGGTGATGAGTGATGTACCGGAAGGGTATAAGGTGAGCGAGGTGGGTGTTATTCCTGAGGAGTGGGAAGTGAAGAATATTTTAGAAAATTCTACTTTAAAAGCACGAATTGGGTGGCAAGGATTAACAACAGCTGAATATCTTGAACAAGGGGCATATTATCTTATTACTGGAACGGATTTTCTGGAAGGTAAAATAAATAGGGATAGATGTAACTTTGTTGATAAGAAAAGGTATGTTCAAGATAAGAATATTCAACTAAAAAGTGAAGACGTTAGAAAATATTACTACTGAAATCGGAGATGGCATTCATTCAACTCCACAGTATATTTTATATTCAGATTTCTTTTTTGTTAATGGTAACAATTTGATAGATAATTCAATTGAAATTACTGATAATACACTGTGTGTCAGTGAAATCGAATACAATAGGCATAAAAAGAAATAAGGCCATATGACCCATACTCAATTTATTTTTCCAATATATCCAATCTTTAATTAACATTTTCTCGTATATAGGATAAGTGCACTTTATCTGACAGGTGGAGGGAGACGGAACACTAGTTACCCTCTAATTTGAAGTGGATACTACATCAGGAAGATTTTCATTGCTTAACTAATTGTCTGTTTTTTGGAGTGCACTCCAACTTCGAGTATCTCTATTACCAATCAAACGAAATGCTTATATTAAGATAAGAGAAAGGGTTTAACATGAATACAAAGGAATACACTCAACAAATTGTTGATGACCTGTACACTTTACCTAAAGATAAGATTGTCGAGGTAATGGACTTTGTGCATTTTCTAAAGGAGCAAATGCAACATCAAAATATCCCATTGCGTGAGACAGGATTGACTCAGGAAGAAGCATTCGACCTGCGGAGACGGTTGGCAACTTTTGAGGACGACTGGAATACATCTGGTATGGATGAATATGATAACTTATAAACAGGGTGACATAATCCTAGTTTGGTTTCCAGATTCTAATTTGATGACCGCAAAAAAACGTCCGGCGGTTGTTTTACAATCAAATAATTTACAAACAGGATTGGGACAATTGATTATAGGTATGATTACTAGTAATTTAATACGTAAAGGTCATAAGAGCCGTATTTTCGTAGACATTCATACGGAAATGGGTCAACAAACTGGCCTTCTAAGTGATTCTATTATTATGACTGATAATATTGCGACTGTCCGCCTATCAGAGATTTACAGAAGAATTGGAACATTTACAGAGCTGGACGCACTGAAAGAATCGTTGAAACATACATTTGAACTCTAAAATGAAAAAAATTTATACATCATCTAAATCTATATATTTGCTGCGATTTGTCTAATTCAAATAAAACATAACCCTTCAAACATGCGGAGCGATGGGGAAAATCGCACTTTATTCCAATACCTTCTCCACATTTACCTATTCCTACATCATACTGCCCTACCTCCAGTCCCGTTGATGCCCCTGACTTTTTCAGACAGCTCAAATTTATATCATCATCCAGCAAATCCTGTCTATAAGTCAAACGGTGATTGTTACTTGATTGCGCATGATGTTGCCGATATAGGTTGAAATTTTCTCTTGAAACAACATTTTCATGGTCCTGGCTGGTCATTGAGGTACATGAATACTTATGTCTTATAACTGGAATATGGAATGACATTCCTTTCCACCTCCTGCACCTTATTACCCACAACATCATATAAATATGATTGAATATTTAATAAATTAATATAAAGTCTAAAATAAAAAACACAAATCTTAAGTACATTCATCCATTTCCCTTCTCAAATGAAATTCCCATCACCATTCATCAATAACAATTCAGCCAGAATGCCACTGACTATTCTTGGAATTATAATGGTCATTATGACTATTGCCTTTACCACACATATCGATAAAATGGACCGCGAGATGGCTGAAGCACTAAGCAGTGAAAACACAGTAAATACTGTCGATAATGCCTACATGTACGCCTGCGCTGACCTGGCCAGGATCATCAACTACGCTGGTATGGCAGCCATGAAAGAGATGGGAGAAACGCCAGTGATCGTAATAGAACCCACAAGCGAATACAACCTGAGCACTAACGGAAATTGCAGTATCTCTGATTTTAACCTGAACCGGCCAAAGGAATGATAAGGTATGTCATGAACAGGTTCATCCAGACAAATTACATGTACAACAGCTTTGATTACCGGGACGTGGCAGTAAATGTAGAGCCTTTAACAGACTGGAAAGAGATCAACATCATTCCTATTTACATGGGTCTGGATAGAGAGATCAAGCCGGGACTCGGAAATAATACTATCGATGAACTGATGCCGGATGAGACATATGTGACCTACTGGCGGGTACAGGTCCCGGTGAATTTATCTATAGTAGACCTGGAAACTGATGAGATTCTATATCATGAGGATATGGTGCTTGGGAACCTGATCACCTGCAGATATCCATTGCTTGAGCAGATCACTTATGAGTATGAGGATCGCCTTACAAGTACCGGACCATTGATGATGGAGACTACTGCTTTAGCACAGGGATTTACTATGGGAAGAGGATATTTTCAGTATTTATTTCCTGGCGGGCCTGATAATATAATCAGCAATGAGTTACTGGCTTTTATTGTGAATGGTGCATTGATGGTTGATCAGGGATTTGTGTTTAATTCTGTAGATAGTAACAGTATCCTTGAGTATGTAATGGAATCAAAGAGGCTTATTTATGATGAAAAGGATGTTGATATGGGCCAGGTATATATGGGTATTGAGTTGAACAATGATAGTTTTGAGATCGATCCGCAGGCAGATGCGGCTCATTCTACAGGGGATTTTGAGAATGCTACTGCGGCGTTAGAGGAGGGATTACACTTTGATTATAACGCTACTCCGATAATGGAATTTATGAATAATGATTCGTTAGTTGGTGGGTCTAAGGTCAATAATATGATCCGGAGTATTATTCCACAGGTATATAGCGCCAGTCTGGCTACCGGAGTTACGCGGGATACAACTCTTGAGCCTGGTGAGCATGACGGATATGAAGAAAACTATAATATTGCTGAATGGGGTGAGCCGGATAGTATGGAGCAGATAGATACACTGGTAAGAGATGAATATGTACCTGGCAATCTTTATGGTGAAGTATGGAGGGTTACCTGGTCAAGAGAGCATGTTTGGCGGCATGGTTATGTGGTTGAGTATGCATGTATGAAGCCTGCGCCGGCTCCGGTCAATTTTTATTGGGATACTTGTTATCGCACTGAATATAATTATATGACCACTATTGATGTCAGGGTGGATATTGTTAATATTTCATTAGAGGCAAAGGAGAATTCTTTTGCATTTGTTCACCTTGATCATGTGGGTTTTGATCTGTCTACTATGAATGATGTGAATGATGCTTTTACATCAAGGGGTGTGGAATATAATAATTATTTTGTTGATCCCAATCTGGAAGAAGCTTATCTTCAATATAAAGGTGAGGTGTTTGATCCGAATAAATTGGCATATATTAAGGATATGAGTCTTAGTGGGGATGTTGAATTGCGAAGGTATTCACCTGATCCTCCGGAGTGGTTGTATGATGAGGTGAGATTGATTGTGGATGATATCACGCAGCAGATCAGAAATGATGTGCATCTTGATCGTGAGATCAATAATAAGAATTATCCTTTGCCTGGTGAGATTATGAATGCGACTGCTGTGGATCTTACTGCTAAGATCAAGGCTAACCAGACCAGGTATGTGGATAAGGGTGCTTATTTTGACGGGGGGCGGTATTTGAGTGCGAGTGGGAAGGTGATCAGTCTGGTGAGGGAGTGGTATGTGGATGAGGTTTTGTATCAGGTTGATGTGCAGTATGGTGGTGCGGGTAGGAAGATCGAAGAGGAGATTGATAATGAATTTGGAGGTATTGGTGATGTTGTACGTGAAGCTCAGCAGATCAGTGCTAAATTATTGGGCGGGCTTATGAGATTTCCTTTGGGGGTTACGATGGTGGCTGAGCATGTGATGGAGAATGGGACGCATTATGAAAAGGATGAGATGGCTTATTGGGATGAGAATGTTACGTTGATGGTGGATTCTGAGCCTGATTTTTTGAGGCATGATGTGTTTTATGATCCTGATAAGGATGAGTGGATAGATGCTGTTAGGGGAGTGGATGGGAAGTATGTTGCTGATCCTAAGTTGAATCCATCACCGAGAGTATTTATTCCTCTCGCTTTGCAGAATATAAATGCGTTTGCTGAGGCATCTACTTTGAGAAATGGCGGATTGCCGGTTTTACCTCCAACACCGAGTACAGCATGGATCTTGACTACTAATTTCTGGACGATCAGGGTTAAGGGAACAATTGACGAATTAATGATAATAGATGCTGATAATGAATGTCATCCGAATCCTATGTTCGGGCATGAAGCGCAGGTTTATTCTCGAAAACGAGATAGAGATATTCGTGATCCAGCTACAAAATTAATAATAGGTCATAACAAACCAATTATATTTGAATTTACTACCGGGACATTAATCTTTGTCCCATCTGGTATAAAGGGAGTTGGTGATAAAAGGGGAGAAGGTACTAATGAAAAATCGATAGGAGCTATTAATGAAGGATGGATATAATGAATAAATTTAGAATACTTTTGACATTAGGTATACTACTATGCTTAGTATATAATGCAAATGCTAATATAAATGAGTTAGTTGAATATGAAGTATACTATAATGACCAGACTGCCACAGTATTTAATGCAGATTTAAAAGTCGGTGAACCAGCTACTATTAAGGCTGTGGTATATTTAAAAAAAAATGTTGATGTTTCAACTGGCCTTACAGCTACAGGTTTCAGAGATGAGGATCCAAACCAACCGTATAAAGTAATAGAAGGCCCAAGTGAATTTATTGAAAGTGCCAGAGAATTCGGCCATAATGCAACTGAAACCGTTACATTCGAATGGATTATTTGTCCAACAAATATTGCAGCAGGATGGACTATTCCACTTAATATCGATTTTAAATTTTATGATAGAGATGAAGAAGAAGGATATCCTATATATTTCACAGTAGCTAATATCTGTGTACCAGATGAGCACTCCTCAGGTTCTGCTACACATACCACTACTGATCCCTCATCTACCGGTGAGCATTCTTCAGAGGGTTCACCTGGATTCGGTGTTCCAACTGTGGTGTTGAATATAGTATTAATGGTGTTGTGGATGAGAAGAAAATAAAGAAATATCTGTGCAGGATGCTTATCTTCAATATAAAAATGAGGTATTTGATCCGAATAAATTGGCATATATTAAGGATATGAGTCTTAGTGGGGATGTTGAATTGCGAAGGTATTCACCTGATCCTCCGGAGTGGTTATATGATGAGGTGAGATTGATTGTGGATGATATTACACAGCAGATCAGAGAAGACGTGCATCTTGATCGTGAGATCAATAATAAGAATTATCCTTTGCCTGGTGAGATTATGAATGCGACTGCTGTGGATCTTACTGCTAAGATCAAGGCTAACCAGACCAGGTATGTGGATAAGGGTGCTTATTTTGACGGGGGGCGGTATTTGAGTGCGAGTGGGAAGGTGATCAGTTTGGTGAGGGAGTGGTATGTGGATGAGGTTTTGCATCAGGTTGATGTGCAGTATGGTGGTGCTGGTAGGAGGATCGAAGAGGAGATTGATAATGAATTTGGAGGTATTGGTGATGTTGTACGTGAAGCTCAGCAGATCAGTGCTAAATTATTGGGCGGGCTTATGAGATTTCCTTTGGGGGTTACGATGGTGGCTGAGCATGTGATGGAGAATGGGACGCATTATGAGAAGGATGAGATGGCTTATTGGGATGAGAATGTTACGTTGATGGTGGATATGGAACCTGATTTTTTAAGGCATGATGTGTTTTATGATCCTGATCAGGATGAGTGGATAGATGCTAAGAAGACTGTTAGTGGGGATGGAACTAGATACATACCAGATCCTGCTGAGAATCCTTCCGGGGAAACATTCATTCCTCTTTCGCTGCAGAATATCAATGTGTTTGCTGAGGTGGTAGTAAATACATATCCTTTAAGAAATGGTGGCCAACAGGTTTTACCTCCATCACCGAATACAGTATGGATCGTGACTACTAATTTCTGGAAGATAAGAATCAAGGGAAGATTTCATGAATTAATGATAATAGATGCTGATAATGAATGTCATCCGAATCCTATGTTCGGGCATGAAGCTCAGATTTATACTCGAAAAAAATATAGAGATATTCGTGATCCAGCAACGGATATAATAATAGGACATAACGAACCAATCACATTTGAATTTACTACTGGGACATTCATCTTTGTCCCGGCAGGTCCAAAAGGAGTTGGTGATAAACGGGGAGAAGGTACTAATGAAAAATCTATAGGAGCAATAAATGAAGGATGGTTATAATGAATAAAATAATAATTTGTTTAATACTTATAGCAAGTATTTCTTTAATAAGTAATGTGAATGCCTTTGATAATGAATATGCGAATGGATCAGTATATTTCAATGATCAGAAAGCTACAGTATACGATGCAAACCTTAAAGTAGGTGAACCAGCTACTATTAAGGCTGTAGTATATTTAAAAAAAAATATTGATGTTTCAACAGGACTTACAGCTACTGGTTTCAGAGATGAGGATCCAAACCAACCTTATAAAGTAATAGAAGGTCCAAGTGAATTTACTAAAACTGCAAGACATCACGGCTATAATGCAGGTGAAACTGTTATATTTGAATGGATTATTTGCCCAACAGATGTTGCTGCAGGATGGACAATTCCACTTAATATTGATTTTACATTTAATGATAGAGATGAAAGAGAAGGATATCCTATAGAATTCACGGCAGTCAATATCTGTGTATCTGATGAACATTACTCTGGTTCTACTACACATATCATTACTGATACCTCATCTACCAATCAACCCTCTTCTGAGGGTTCACCAGGATTTGGTATTCTGACTGTGGTGTTAAGTATAATATTAATGGTGTTGTGGATAAGAAGGAAATAAAGGAGCATCCGCAGTAGATAGGATATATTCCTGTAATTAAGATAGAACATACAAGCGAATACAACCTGAGCACAGACGGTGAATGCACTATAAATGAATCTAATCACAACCGGGCCAGATGATCAGAAAAAGCTATGTATGTGCATCACGGTTCAGCAAATCGCTGAGCTGTAGCTGAATTATCAACCGTGCTATAGCGTTAACTATGTAGTATACCTATTACTGGACACCGCTGCCATTGAGAAGGATACAACTCTTGAGCCTGGTGAGCATGACGGATATGAAGAAAACTATAATATT
>JAIOQW010000024.1 GCA_021108405.1 Methanosarcinales archaeon | reverse complement strand
GCATCTTTTCTGTACTATGCATCGTTATATTCTCTGGTGTTACCATTGCAGAGTTTTCGAAGAGAATAAAAAGCATTGAAACGATCATAAATGATATTTTAAGAATCTTTAAGAGGAATTATTCCTTTATACCTATTTTTTCCGGGTATTTATTATCCATTCCCATAATGTGCTGCATAACAGCATTTGTTGTTTTAAATCCAGTCATCGAGGGTCTTGCACTGAAAGTAAATGCATCAGAGAAGAAATTCTTATACATGCTAGCCATAGGAACTGTGATATCGTACAATCTGATCTATCCATCACCAGTTATCCTTGTAATCACAAACACGCTTGATATTGATCCATTAGATACATTAAAAGTGAGTATTCCAATATCTGTACTTCTTTTAGTTATTTTTTACTATTATATGCGTATGGACATTGAGATCATATCAGAAAAAGTTAATAGATCGTTAAAATCATCTATAGAAGCATGGACTCCAATTGTAATCCCGATATTACTGATTTTATTTGGTCTTTTTTTTGATAATTATATTTTAAATTTTTTTGGTGATGTCAATGTTGCTCTCCTCGTGGGTGTATCAATCTCACTGATCATCGCAAACAGATACCTATCTGTAGATGAGATGAGCGTTACTCTGAAGAGATCATCAGGTAGAGCAGGTAGGATACTTCTTGATCTGTGTGGCGCAGGAGCGCTTGGTAATATTATCGCACACAGTGATTTTTCAATGGTTGTACTTGAATTGATAAAACAAAGTTTTGTTCCTGTCATGTTATTTCCATTCTTGGTTGCGATCTTCATTCAGACCGCACAGGGCTCAAGAGTTGTTACAGCCATCGTTACCGCGGGTATTGTGAAGGATTTTGCTTGCATGCAAACGGTATTTATGATCTGCGCTGGAACATTCATCTTTTCTTATGTGAGTGATCCTTATTTTTGGCTGGTTAAACAGGATTCAAGTATGAAAGAAAACCTGAAATACTATACTCTACCGCTAGCACTAGCAGGTGCTATGGTTTTTATGTGTGTTATTTTATTTCTATGAGGTTGGGCTTAAGAGTATTCTCCTTCTTGAAAGCAGTATTATTAGAATTGAGAAGACTGCTCCTAAAAATCCAAAACCCGGTATGGATTTTCCAGGGCTTGTTTGGATATTATCTGTGATATTATTATCAGTGACATTATTATCGGATGTAATAACCTGGGATTGTGTAGTATTTACCTTCATGCCTGCGACTTTTACCAGCCAGATATCACTGCCTCCGGATCCATATGATTCTGTGGTTCCTGCAATTACATATCCACCATCTGATGTCTGTTGAACAAACCTGGCCACATCACTCTTCAATCCTCCTATGGTCTTGCTCCACTCAAGATTACCGTTGGCATCAGTTTTGAAGAGCCAGACATCATTATCCTCATAAAGTATCTGGTCTTTGAAATCAGGATTCTTGGCTGTGTCTAGTTTACCTCCCAGTACATATCCTCCATCTGAGGTCGGCATAACAGAATAAGCCCAATCAGATCCATCCAGCCCGAAAGTCTTGTTCCACTGCTCATTGCCATTTGCATCGGTCTTTATAAGCCAGGCATCAATTCCTGCCCCATACGACCCTGTCCTACCTGCGAGAATATAGCCACCGTCCAGGGTATTCCGGACAGAATAAACATAGTCGTCACCAGCTCCGCCAAATGTCCTGTTCCACTGTTCATTTCCATTTGCATCGGTTTTTAATAGCCAGGCATCAAGCCGTCTATTGTCAAGCCACAAGGTATCTCCTCCCAGCATATATCCTCCATCCTGGGTCTCCCAGACAGAAGACGCTTTATCACATCCGTCTAATCCAAATGTTTTGCTCCACTGTTCACTGCCATTTTGGTCGGTCTTGACAAGCCGGGCATCAGTACATCTTGGCCCATATGACTTTGCTGCAATATAGCCACCATCAGTACCTCTTAGTTCATCTGACTTTGCTGCAAGGATATAACCGCCATCAGAGGTCTGCTGAATAGAATGAGCATCTTCAAGATCAAAAAAAGATTTTTTCCACTGCTGATTTCCATTCACATCAGTTTTGAGGAGCATAGTAGACATTCTTTCAGTTGATTTAATGCCCACGAAAATATAACCCCCATCATGAAAATGCGAAACGGAAGGGATAAACATGAAATCTTCGAAAGTTTTGTCCCATTGTTCAATACCGTTTACATCAACTTTTATTAGCCATGAATTATACAGAATTCCACCAGTATTTCGGGACATAATCGTACCTCCAAGGATATATCCGTCGTCTGAAGTCTGCTGAAAAGACGACACACTGTCATCATATATTCTACCAAATGTCCTATTCCATTCTTCAGAAGGAGTCTCAGTTATTTTTGGATTAAGAATGGTAGAGACAAAATCAGGTTCAATAATAGTCGATCCGTCAGAATATTGATAAAAAGGTTCGAGCTTGACTAAATTTGAGCCTATGCCTAAAAATATTATAACCTTTGATTCAATAATTGTATATTCTCTTCCACCTATAGTTTTATTGTAATGAAAATAATCCCCTTCATTTACTTTTATCCTTTTTACAATTTTTTCATCTTTATATATAGTAAAACCTGCTACAGTATGATCTGAATATACGTCATCCAGTGATAGTGAATATCCTTCTTTTAGTAATGTAGTGCTCAATGTAGTTGTTTCATGCGGATCATCATATGGAAATAAAATTTTAGTATCTAATATCAAATCCCCTACTGCTGCATTTGATGGAATGGAAAAAATTATCAAAAATAAAATACTAATTATTGGACAAATAAAATATATCCACTTTTTTTCATAGTATATCAAGTATAACTTGATATATCGAAAATATTCACTCCATTCACATTTTCCAATCTTCAGCTTCTTCGAAGCTTCAGATGAAGATTCTACGAATCTTCTAATCCACCATTCCTCCGGAATGTTGATCAATAAAATCCAACCGAAGGGAGGATTTTGTTCTTAATGATAGCATCATTCATCCTTTATTACTTTCACTCGAGTTATTAAATTTTTTTGTAGTATATCAAGTTATACGTGATCTACTATAATTAACTGAGCTAAATAAATACCGAGAATCTTATTTTTGCCCTAGATATACCCACTGATCATATATCCCGCTGGCATCGGTATTATCAATGATCTCTCCTATAGCACCCAGCCCATCCAGTATCCTTTTCAAGATATCCATCTCTTCATATTTACTTAAAGTGAACAGCAGTATCCCCTCGGGCTTAACTACTTTTAAGGACTCACTCATCATAAAAGACCACATCTCCTTATCAAATTCGTATATGGTTCCCAGCATAAAACCAATAACCGCATCAAATGAATCTGCATTGAAAAAATGAGACAATCTCGTTACATCCATAACAATGGTACGTTCAGGTTTTAACACGTTATGTTCCAGTCCCTGACATACCTGGCACCGGTCATTATCAATTGTCAGTGGAAATATTCCCGACTTTTCAAGTGAGATGGTGGCCATACCATTGCCGCAGCATATCTCCAGTACATTTCCTGATACATGGAACTTATCTTTGGTTTTTATTAGAAAATCATCCAACTGTTTGATCCTGTTATCCATATAGACCATATCATATGTTTCGGACGGTTTATCACAGATGTCACACAATTGGCGTTCTACCAGGGCCAAAGATAAATATTCTCTAAGTGCAGTGTCCAGTTCCTGTAATGTAGCTTCTAATGCGGTGACAGTACTGCAATTATCTAATATTTTCGAGACAAATTTCTTATACTGTCCGGCTGCCGGAGAAGGAATACCGCTGCGTGCTACCTGATCAGTAAAGATTCCCCAAAATGAAGGAAAATCCTGCGATGCAGGGTTAGAGATTGCCAGACACACGACGTGCCCGTTTTCATCTGATATAGCTCTGATCTCACTATCTGTTTTACCTGATTGTGCGATCTGCCTTAAAAGATCAACTGATCGATGAGGGTTCTTTAAGCCTGCGTAGCTTTCTTCTGATAAGAAAATGATCTCATCATTATCAATATCCAGGACCTGATGAAGCAACATAGAATTCAACTCTATTCGCTGTCATCTTCATCATGTTTATAACTGTCGTCCCCCATCATGGCTGCAGAAATCGAGTCTATACCGTCCATCCATTCTGCCACCAGGCCATAAGGCAGGTCATTGAATAGGCCCTCACCCAATTCAGCACCGTTTAAGACATGTGCTCCGACAACGGCTACATAACTGATTGCAGTACCCGGGTCATTTGCTTCTTCTGCAGAAACAGCACTTTTTATCAGTGAAGGGAAATCATCAGTGGATTCATATCCTCCGTCAATATAACATTCCCCTGATGCAAAAACACTGATCAACGAGGTCTGAAGTGAATCGAGCATCAGATCAATAGACTCGTTAATAGGGTCTACAGGCTTAAGCACAACTTCCTTGATCTCACTTATAGCATTAAAAGCTTCTTCATTGCTCAATTCATTGTTATTATATTTTGAAATCACTTTTAGGCATGCAAGGATAACATCATCTTCCATATTAACAAAGATCTCTCCTGCATTTCCTATATCTTCTTCTTCTTCATCCTTAATTTCAAAACCGCTCTCTTTGACCTGGATTATCCAGTTGTTCCATCGGTCATCCGAATAAAAAGTAAGTGCGATATTACTGCTTTTTTCTGGCATTTTTACAATCTTATCTTCCACTTTCTTATTTTCTCCTTTTAAGATCGCACTCTTTTTTTTTTTAGCCATGTTCTAACGCTCCTATATTTTGTTATTCATTTTGTTAATAATTATACTTTACGGCTCAAATATTTACCAGATTTGTTTATGTTTTACATTTTTAAATCTATAACCCATAAATATTCCAAACAGCAGACCTGAAAGATGTGCCGCATGTGCTATCATATCACCTGATCCATACATTACAATATCAAAAAAGGCAAATAATGCCAGTGCGTGTATGATCTTCATCGGGAAAATTAAAACAAATACACGTAGTTGCGGCATTATGATAGCCAGACATGCGAAAATTCCATATATTGCTCCACTGGCACCCAGTACGGGGGAGGATGAAACTACCATATGTCCGATACACGCAAAAATCCCGGCACCAAAATATACTATCAGGAAATTTATGCTGTTTATTTTCTTCTCAAGTATGGGTCCAAAGAAGAACAGCACCATCATATTGAAAAAAAGATGGGATAAATTCGCATGAAGGAACATTGATGTAATGATTGTCCAGGGCCGTTGAACAACTAACTGCGGAATTAAAACGAAAAATTGAGTAAAATAAGGGATGATCTGTAAGAAAAAAACTAATATACATACTACGATAATGTACAAAGAATAATTCCTTGATATAGGGACTGCGTAGGGAGAACTGCTTCTTCTATTAAAAAAGCCAGTACTACGATTTACAGGTTCCTGGACTGGCTGATATATTATCTGCTGGCTATCACGCGTTAGGGTTTTGAGTCTATCCAGGCCGGGACAGTAATGGTGCTCAGGTAAACGGTGTTCTGAGCAGAAGGTACTACCGCAGAATTTACATTTATATGGTAATATCTCCTTTTTTCCACAAATTTCACACGCAATTGCCATCTATTTTACTACCTCGCTGTTATTATTATTATTATTATGTTGGGCTATTACATAAATCTCCCTTTTTTTAGGTCTGATAATATGCTGAATAATAAATCCAAGTGCTTGTATTTTATTTATAAGTACGTTCTGGTCTGTATTTTTTGATATTTTCAGTACCTGTAATATTTGTCCACCGGGCTTAAGCAATGGAAGTACTCTGGCCAGTACTGTAATAGCATCTTCAGGTTCAACTGTCAGATCACTCATGATCACATCTACATCTTGATCGGACATTACCTGTAGTGGCATGGTGAATACATCGCCTTTGATCACTGTGATATTCTCATGGGTTGCTGCTATGGTTTGAAGTTGTGGCATAAATTCAGCACTATATTCTATACCTCTTACATGATCCACTATTTCGCAAGAATATAAAAGAAAACCACCTGCACTGGAACCCAGGTCAAGTACCGTATCTTCGTGATGTAACAATGATGACTGTTTCCGGATGTTTTTCAGTTTCATGTAACCTTCCGGTACATCAATATTCTCTATGGTCTTGATCTTATTTTGGTATCCTACTTGTTTTGATGGTTTTGTGATTCTTATTCCATCTACTGATACCAGTCCCATAGTTATAGCGCGTTTGGCCCGGCTACGGGTAGCAGTTATCCCTTGTTCCACTAAGGCTATGTCCAGTCTCATAAGATTTGTATTTCTTAAATTCTTTTTTTGTGTTCTCTGTGATCAGTTGTCATCTATAGTATCAAATTATTCATGCAGAATAGTACATGAACAAAATCCTCCCTACGGTCGGATTTTCTTTAGTATATCAAGTTATACTTGATATACTAAAATAAACAGGGTTTAATTAATACGTTCGACATTAATTGGTGAAGGTATTATTAAAGAATTCTATAATAAATGGTGAGTTAAATGTATCCACTTCAAATTAGAGGATAAAAATGATAGCTACAGAGAACACTTAAAATCACATAGTTTTTCTTTTCTGTGTCCTTTGTGGCAGATAATATAAACAATGATCCATACACAATTTATTACCCTACTTTTTGAAAGGGATACAGTTAAATAAATACTATATTATCAGGACAAAACCAATACACTTATAATAAAGTAAAGATTCAATAGTTTCAATAGTTAACGGAGGCTTTTTAATATGTTTGGAATTGAATTTGTCCCAAGCGATCCTGTTCAGAAGCTAGCGGCTTATACTAAGCTGGCTGAGGATCAGGGGTTTGACAATGTATGGATTACAGATCACTACAATAACAGGGATGTTTATACTACCCTGGCTGTATTAGCTTTAAACACCAATACGATTAAACTGGGTACGGGAGTAACAAACCCGTATACACGGAATATCGCAATGACAGCATCAAGTATTGCTGCTATCAACGATATATCCGGAGGTAGAGCGATTCTGGGTATAGGTCCCGGCGATAAAGCTACTTTTGATGCAATGGGTATTGCATGGGAAAAACCACTACTCACATCAAGGGAGTCAATTCAGGCTCTACGGGCGTTTTTATCAGGTAAGAAGGTAGATCAGGCAGGCGAGATGGTAAAGATCGCAGGTGCCAAGATGGCCTTTAAAGCCGGTGATATCCCCATTTATCTAGGAGCACAGGGTCCGAAGATGCTTGAACTGGCAGGAGAGGTATCAGATGGTGTATTGATCAATGCTTCTCATCCGAAGGATTTCGAAATTGCTATCAAGGCAATTGAGGCTGGTGCCAAGAAGGCAGGCAGGGATCCAAAAGAAGTAGATGTCGGTGCATATGCATGTTTCTCAATTGATAAGAAAGAAGAAAAGGCTGTAGGTGCTGCAAAGATTGTTGTAGCGTTTATTGTTTCCGGTTCACCACCTACTGTGTTAGAGAGGCACGGTATTGATGTGGAAGCTGCCAATACTATCGGGGCAGCAATCGGTAAAGGTGACTTTGGTACTGTATTGGGTGCAGTCACTGATGAGATGATGGATGCTTTCAGTATCTGCGGTACTCCTGAATCATGTGCGGAAAAAGTAGCTAATCTTCAGAAGATCGGTGTTACTCAGATCGTATGCGGATCACCAATAGGTCCGGATAAAGATAAGTCCATCAAACTATTCGGTAAGGAAATTATCGGAGGCAACTAAGTGAGTGCGCAGATCCCTGTTCCACAAGTGGGGTTCCCGAAGATATATCAGGTTATAAAAAATAATCTGTGTGCGGCATGCGGCGGATGCGAAGCCATCTGCCCCATGCAGGCGGCCACAGTACAATTATATGATGAAGCGAACTATGATAAGTTCACTCCTACTGTAGCTGAACCTTCTGTTGTCAAACTTTTCAGTGAGATCAGCCGGGAAGATAATTATTGTGCCCATAGGGACTGTTATACAGACTGCGATGCATGTGTGGTCTGCAGTAATTGTCTTGCGTGCCAGCGGATCTGCCCTGTACTTGATGGTTTCCCGGGAGACGATGAGTTCGATAATATTATTGAACAAAAAGTAGGCAAGAGTTCCCTGCATGGCCAGGATGGCGCTGCAGTTACTGGAATCCTCAAGTCCCTGTTTGAGCAAGGAGAGATCGATGCTGCTTTAAGCATAACTCGAAATGCAGATTGGGAGACTGAAGTTGTAATTCTTACTAATGCTGATGAGGTCTCCAGTGTCGGTGGTACTAAATATACCTATGATCCGGTGATCTCAAAACTGCGTGAAGCACTGGAAAAGTATGAGAAGATCGCTGTAGTAGGTACACCGTGTCAGGCTCATGCGGCTTCATTACTTCGTGAGAACCTAACAGACAAGATCAAACTGGTTATCGGCCTGATCTGTATGGAGAGCTTTACCTATGATGATATGGGCGGGAATATTATCCCGAGCATTTTAGGGTTAAATATCAAGGAAGTTCATAAACTCGATTTTGCCAAAGGCAAGTTCGTAGCATTAACAGAGACTTCTGATGAGCCCACTGCTGTCGCTATTAAGGAAATAGCTCCTCTGGCCCGTAAGCCGTGTCATCACTGCCTGGATTATACATCATATTATGCTGATATCAGTGTAGGTAGCGTAGGCAGTCCTGATGGATGGAGTACAATATTTGTACGGTCCCAAATAGGAAAGGAATACCTTGACAAAGTCGAGGGTATGGAATACCACGAGAAGCCCATCTTCATGGATATTGTAGTAAAACTTGCAGCCCAGAAGCATAAGAATAATGCATGGGATTTCCGTAAGTTCAAAGAAGATGTCTGGGCCGGCAAAGAATGGATTCCGGAAGAGCATTCTACATAGGACGTTTTCAGCCGTATCATCTGGGACATCAATTCGTGCTTGAAAATATAGCACGAGAAGTAGATGAAATTATAATAGGCATCGGAAGCGCCCAGGCCAGTCACGAACAGAGTAATCTGTTCACGGCTGGTGAAAGGGTGCTGATGATGACCAAAGCGCTCGAAGAATTAAGTATAAAGCATTATATTATACCTATTGAGGATATCCAGCGCAACTCTGTCTGGGTATCCCATGTTATTTCTTTAACTCCACCTTTTAATGTTGTTTATTCCAATAATCCACTGGTAATATGCCTGTTCAATGAGGCAGGTTTTGAGGTAAGACAATCTCCGCTATTTTTACGTGAACAGTATTCAGGAACGCAGATACGCCATCGTATGCGCACAGGTAAGGAGTGGAAATCACTTGTACCACAGTCTACTTTTGATGTTATTAAAGAGATTGGTGGAGTAGAAAGGCTAAAGATGATCTCGAATAAAGATTCAGTGTGAATTGCGCCACTTTGCAATTAATGCAAGATGATCTTTATGGATTGGCTTTAGTATTTGTTTACTAAGTATAGTGAATTCGTCTTCAAGTTTTTTGAGCTGCATTTTATAGACCTGGGATGGACTAAGAGTACTATCGATACTGCGTGCTTTTATCTGCATAATTAAAAAACCATCATCTTTAAGGAACTCTTTTGCATTAGCAAGAGCAATTTTAGCCTGGTCCGGATGAGCTACATCCTGGTATATCACATCTACTGATTCTACTACAGCCTTATATGATATGGGCCTGGCAGCATCTGCGAGGATGGGGACCATGTTGTTACGCGCTTTGCTTAAGTTTATTAATTGTTGCATGGCCCTGGGGGATATGTCAACTGCAAATAATCTTCCTTCTTCTATTATATCTGAAATATGACTTGCCGTAGTTCCTGATGCTGCGCCCAGGTATAAGATTTTTGAGTTCTTCTTAATAGGGATCAACATATCTTTTTCAATCATAGCAGAAAGTTTACTACGCTGGGGCAGCCAGAGCCTGTATTCGATATCGCTGATAGTTATCAGTCTTTCACCGTATACCTGGATAGATGGGGCCAGGTTCTTTGTAGTAAGTCTGGTCTTATTCCCAATCTGTACTGACAAAATATTGGGGGGCAATTGTTGATATGATCTTTTAGACATTTTTTTTCACAACTATTATTAATAGACTACACGTTTATGCGAGACCGTTACATTACATGTTGGTACTATTGAAATAACCGCAGATGAACGCAGATAAACACAGATACGTTGCCTGAAAATCTGTGTTCATCTGTGTTCATCTGTGTTCATCTGTGTTCATCTGTGTTCATCTG
>JAIOQW010000078.1 GCA_021108405.1 Methanosarcinales archaeon | reverse complement strand
GTACAGGAATTAAATTACTTTCACAGTGCTCTATGCTCGAGTTATTATGTAAACACTGTGTACTGTACATAACTCAACAAATTATGAGGCGTACAGTATATATGAACAATCCCCAGTCTTGCGGTCTCGATCCGGTAGGTTTTAAAGCATCCGCCATAACCCTTGTGGAAGGTACATCCACGTTCGTACCTGAACTGCTGCTGCATCTGTGTGCCTATACGGCAGGTAGGCGTAAACAGGATGTGGTCTTTGTTGACGGAGGCAATAGCTTCAATCCGTATACTTTGCGCAGGATAACAAAGGTTATGCAGGCAGACCCTAAAACCGTACTACGAAGAACGCATGTAGCCAGGGCATTCACAGAATACCAGTTGAACGACCTGCTGGTACGGCAATTGACACCTGCCATTAAGCAGTGGGAACCTGGCATGCTGGCAGTGGCATACCTGCCGCATCTGTTCGGTGATATACGTGTTAGAAAATTGCTGGAGCAGGCAGTAGAATATATAAAAGAAGCTACCGGGACCTATCATACTACAACCATCATAACCAGTTATGGCGGGAAGTGGTGGGGCTCTAAGATCGTCGAAGAATGTGCAGATCGTGTCATCAGGGTGGTGCAGCACAGAAAACTGATACGGATCATAGATGAAGATGAGGTGATCGAATTTGCACCTGTATCTCCCGGACAGATGCGGCTGGATGCATATACAGCGGTGATGTGAATGGGCAGGACAGTACCCAGTTTCAGGACAGTGCTGGATGATATGATCATAGATCTTGCTGATTATAAAAGGACATTGCGAAAAAATGACAGAGTGGTTTTTGACAGGATCATGGATATGGCACGAGAACATGCATCTGCGTCCACGGTAGCAGCCACCATAGATCCTATGGAAACTATTATGATATCCATCCTGATAGAGCAGCAAAAACAGATAGATAAGCTCAAAGGTGTTAAGGATGCCCCACCTCCTTGATATTGATTATATTGACGGACATATTATCCTGTGGATCAAATATGAAAGTAAGTGCACAGCGCATAAACTGCGGTACTATCCCCGCATATACCTGGAATGTCCACTGCAGTATAAACACTTAATCTCCAGCCTACCCCAGGTACAGCACGTATGGATCGAGCAGAAGATCACATCCCCTGGCGCAGAGCCGGTGGATGTACTTGCCGTTTATCTAAACGACTGGACCGAAGCATATTCAATAGCAGAGATGGCAGAGCGGCGGGGTTGGAGGGCTTATAATGTGGATCTGGGACCAGCCAGGCAGTTTTTGCTTGATAAGGGACTGTTCCCTCTGGCACGGCTGGACTCTTCACTATGTTTAAATGACCGGCAGCATGCTGTTGATTATTTCGTCCCTGAGTTAAATACCCTTATGTTAAAGGTAACACCACAATCTGACAGAAATCCCTGTTTAGACGACCGGATATGCAACATCCGACTGGGTGATACTGTACTTGATAGTATACCTGAAGTGGAACTGATCAATAGTCTATCTTCTTTGATCAAACAACTTGACCCTGATATAATCCTGACAGACGGAGGCGATAGCTTCCAGTTGCCTTATCTGTATCACAGGGCACAGGAAACAGGAGCAGTGCTCAGACTGGGACGGGATAGTGACATACCGCCACCACAGAAAAAAGGTAGATCTTACTTCAGCTACGGGCGTATTATCTACAAACCAGGAGGTTATCTTTTAAAAGGAAGGCTGCACATAGACCGGGAGACCTTTATCTATAGTGAAGGAGGTATGCGCGGACTAATTGATCTGGGCAGAATAACAGGCATACCACTGCAGCAGTTAGCAAGACTGAGTCCTGGCAGTGCCGTCACTGCACTTCAGGTGAACCAGGCGCTGCGGGATGGTACGTTGGTACCATGGAGACGCAACCTGTCAGAGAATTTCAAGAGTGCGGAAGAACTGCTGCGCTCTGATAGGGGTGCTCTGGTACTGGAACCCAGGGTAGGTATATATGAGAATACGGCTGAGATCGATTTTGCCAGTCTGTTCCCGAACATCATGGTTACAAAGAATATCTCCCCCGAGACTGTACTGTGTGAGTGCTGCCCGGACTCGCCGCAGAAGGTTCCTTTTATAGGATATAATATCTGTCAGCGCAGAGTAGGACTTATACCCAGGGTCATTGGTCCGTTGATCGAGCGGCGCATGACATATAAACGAATGGCAGATACAACGATAGATGGCGATGATTACCTGAAGATGCAGAAAGTATTGAAATGGCTGCTGGTTACCAGTTTCGGATATATGGGATATAATAAGGCAAGGTTCGGACGTATAGAATGCCATGAATCCATCACCGCCTATGCCAGAGAGATACTGCTTGAGACCATGGAAATAGCTGAAGATATGGGATTTGAGGTACTTCACGGTATAGTGGACAGCCTGTGGGTTAAGGGATGTGCTGATCCCGAAGAGCTGTGCGAGCGCGTGAGCGAAGTTGTGGAGATACCACTGGAGCTTAAAGGTCACTATCACTGGATAGTGTTCCCTTCTAACCGCAATAACAGGGCCGGGGCAATGAACCGGTATTTCGGGCTCATGAAGGACGGTACATTGAAGGTAAGAGGTATTGAAATGAGGCGCAGGGACACACCCGAGTTTATTAAAAGACTGCAACATGATATGCTTGATAAATTCACAAAGGTCCATACAGTGGATGAACTGCATACTGCCGTACCCTGCGTACTGGATGTGGTGCGTAATTATACGAACGAGATATTAAGCGGTAGTGCTGATGCAACTGAGCTGGTATTTACCACACATACCAGGCACAGGCTTGAAGAATATAAACAAAAAGGTAGTCAGGCTGCGGCACTGTATCAGCTTAGAGAACAAGGTGTGGATGTACAGCCGGGCCAGGCTGTGCAGTATGTGCTTACTGACCACAGATCGAAGTATTATCACAACAGGGTGAAAGTAGCTGAACTGGTGGATCCTGATACCGTGTATGACAGGATGAAGTATTATGATATTACACTGCGGGCGGCTGTGAGTATACTACGGCCTTTTGGATATGATGCAGATGTGCTGCATGATGTGATGGTGGGAAGTAAACAGATGAAAGTTGAGTGGTACTAATATCATCATTTCATGAAATTATCGATGTTGATAGTCTTTTATTGAAAGAACTGGTTTTTAGGATTGTGCTGTATAATTTAATATGATATTAAAAATTTATTCAGTGACATTATGTTACTCCGAAATCTATATATAGCAGAACTGCCATACTTTAATTTAGATCATTGTCAAAATAATTTTGATTGTGGCTTCAAAACGTTCATTAATCAGGAGATGAGAAGAAATGAACAAAGAAGAAACAAAAGATCGTAAAGAAGAAACAAAAGATAGTAAAGAAGAAGAAAAGGCTGCACAGGAAATATTTTCAAACACGAAGTTGTTTAGTGCTTAAACAAACACAAAAATAATTAACTGTAGAAGATTATAAAGAGGGTTTTGAAATAAGCAGATGTTTTGTCACAATAACTCAAAAGCTTAAAGATTATGACAATGAACAGAACAAAATCCTCGCTAACGCTCGGATTTTCTTGACCGACATTCCAGAGGAATGGAGGATTCGAAGATTCGTAGAATCTTCGCCTGAGGCTCTTAGAAGAGCCGAAGATTAGAAAATGTGAACGGAGTGAGCATTTTCGATATATCAAGTTATACTTGATATACTATGAAAAATTTTAAAATCTTCTGGTATCTTATAATATAAATTTAACATTTCCTATCTTTTTTATCAGTGGAATCATCTGAGGGGATGAATTAACTGTATGAATATAACAACTAGAGGTGAGTGTATCTGCGTTCATCTGGGGTTCCTTTTCTTAAAAATGTGTAGACGGAATCAATCGAATACTACATTATTACATATACGAATTCGTCGAAAAACCTTTTATTAGTATACTAAGCGTAATTGGATATACTGAAAACGCTTCATATTTTCTATTCTTCAGCTTCTTCGAAGCTTCAAGTAAAGATTCTACGGATCTTTTAATCTTCGGGTTTTTTAAGAGCCTCAGTCAGGAAAATCCGACCAAATAGAGGATTTTGTTCTATTGTATGTAAATTAACGACCCTATGTTAACAACCCAGATGCATCCGGAGTATGAACACAGTATCAGTGTCCATGATTAATAATTACATATAATACTACAATAATTAAAAACAGAATGTACCAGGATTAATTTTTTTAATATATATATATTTTCCACTATTTTTCATCGACACAATCCTTATGTTTATGGCCATCCAGTATTATAACTAAGTCATCATTATGATAATGATAATGATGATATCAATAACCGTTAAAATTCTGGAGATGAAAAGCAATTATGAACAATGGATCAATATTCTTCAAAAAGATACAATCTATTATAAAATTAAGCTTCACACCGTTTTCAATATTTTCACCACTACCAATTTTTTGTTTTACCCTTTTTTTTATTTCATCAAAATTTTCTGAGATTTCATTAAATGAAATATATATGCTAAGTCTGGGAATTATCATAACATTGATCTCAAGTGGAGCATCGAATTTCTGGAATCATACAAACGACATAAAAGAAGATATCCATAATAAAAAAGAGACCTTTTTAACAAACGGGACTATTTCACAAAATGAAGCTGTGATAATTTCTATAGCCTTATATTCAATTTCACTCATATTTATTTTATATGCATCATATTTATTAAAAAGACCGATTTATCTCTTTTTTATTGTTTGGGTTGTAATAACATGGTGGTATTCAGATAACCTATTCTTAAAAAAAATTACAGGGGTTAGATTAAAAACACATTATATAGGAGAGATTATAACCTATGGAATAGCATTTCCTGCATATACCATGAGTATTTGGTTAATTTTTTCAGATTCATTAATCACAGGTTTGGTCTTATCAGTGATTTTCTTATGTTTTGGACTGGCAGGAGTACTCTTAAAGGACCTAAAAGATATTCAAGGAGATAGAGAAGCCGGATTAAGAACATTAGGTGTGATATTTTCTCCTTCCAAATTAATAAAAACAGCCTGTTTAATTTTGATGGTTTACTTTTCAATAATAATTATTGCTACAAATAGTTATATTTTTAATTGTTATTCATTTTTAGTAATTATACCGTTTGTATACTTAATAAAAGAAACATTCATACATTTCCAGCTTAAGAATTGGACACTTGAAATAGGAGATAATAAGAATATTAAAGCTATGATATTATCCACATATTCATCATTAGTAATCATGGGATTTGCAAATTTCTTTTAAATATTACAGAAGATATTGGTTCCGCAACTGGACCAATATATATTATTTTTAATTTCTGTGATATTTGATTTGTTTTTCATTAATTCAGGTAAAAAAATAGACGGTGAGGTTATCATTAATCCGATATAATTATCATCGAACTTTTTTTCAATCTCGATTTGAAAATCGGTGGCTTTATTTCCAAAGGAAGTAATTGTTCCTACATCTATACAAAAGAAATGAAATAAATCCATATTCTTTACTGAATATAAACCTGAAATATAATTATACATTTGACCATAAGTAGGTTCATGGGCCAATAAAAGGATATTTGAAAAATCATCAATATCTACCATTATAGGAAAAAGGTCAAATGGGAAGTAAGAATCGATTCCAATCTGCATAAATCCATGTGTTTTTTCATTAAAAAACGAAAGAAAATATGGTGCTTGAACTTGAAAATTTTCTTCACTGAATTTTTCATTTAATTCCGGTTCAACTTTTTTATTAGTACCGGTCACCTCTTTAAAAGCTTTCACTGGAGGTTTACCATCAAGTGAAATTAATACATTTCCTTCAAATAGTGCATTAAATTCCTTTACAACATCGAAATTATTTTTAATTGCACTCATCGTCTCTTCCATTGAATTGCCCTTTTGAGGATAAATATCTCCATATATTACCTCAACATCATTCTTTTCTATTACAAGTGCTGCAATCCCATCCTCAATATCTTTAAAATTACTAAATATTGAAGGAGAATTGAACTTTACCTGTAAATGCAATACATTTACACCAATTACCGGCACTGTAAATCCAAGTTCTTTTGCAACAATCTCAAGCACATCAGGAAGAAAATAGAAGGTTTTTGATCTCTCACAGTAATTAGAAAAATTACGCGCTATCTTTTTTTTATACTCTTCATCACCCATTTTTGCCTTTGTACTATAATATTTCCCGGTGGCATAGAATTCAGCACTTTTTTTCAGACCTGGTACATGAATAAGAGGGAAGTGAAGTATCACCACACCTTTCTCACATTTAATCATCCTGGCAAGAGTTTGTGCAGACTTTAATGCTCCTTTTTCATTAGCACTCTTGACCTCTATCCTTGCATCTTTATCTTCTCCTAAAACAAGTACCGCCCCGTCTGTTCGCATATCATGTGGAAAGATCATCCCGTCAATTGAAGCACCTATTTGTGGAACACCCTCAAAACGCTTCTTAATGATATTAAGCATTTCCTGGTAATGACCATTATATTTCAATGTTACATAAAAAAAAACAATATCAGGATCAAAATCAATAGATGCATTCGCTTTTCTTATCAATTCTTCAGCAGCGTGCGTAGCATTTTTTTTATTACTGAAAAAAGTCTTTGTTCTCATTAATTCTAACCCATGAAATTCCCTATATTAATGAAAGTGTTTAAAATATTTAACTATATGGCAATATATTTAAATAATCAGATAGCTATATAATTATATAGAATAATGAGTGGTGGTTGTATTGGAAGAACGTGTATCATCAGGAATATATGGATTCGATGAAATAATTGGTGGTGGATTTCGTGAGAGATCAATAAATATTATCAGTGGTGGTATCGGAGTAGGAAAGACAACATTTAGCCTTCAGTTTGCCCTGTATGGACTCAACAGGGGGAAAAAGGTTGTATTCATATCTTTTGAGATGTCAGAAAAACAGATATTAAGAGATTGCAAACAACTTGGTTTTGAAGAGATTGAAGATCATCTGAGCGCAGGAAACCTTAAAATTGTCCATATATACGGAGAAGATTTAATGTTCCCGTCTCTTGATATCCTGGAGATTGTAAGGGAATCCCATACTGATGCCGAACACCAGTTGATTATTATTGATCCACTCACACATTATTCCATGTATCTGGAAGATGAGAAACGTAAATCATTAAGTTCCATTTTTATGAATTTAAGAGAAATGGGTACGTCTGTCATTACTCTTGAAGGTGGTAATGGAAAAGAAGAGGCCAACCAAAGTTCCATAATGCCATTGTATCTTGCTGATTCGGTATTGCACCTGGATTATTTAGGATTCGGTGAACTATTTGACCGTACCATACGTGTTGTTAAACACAGAGGTTCAAAACATGGTGATGGACTATATCCATACAGGATCGAATCAGGTCTTGGTATTATTGTAATATCCTCTGAAAGTGATATTGATAAAGTGACTGCCACCTATGAATTTGATAAAGAGTTTATGACAGCCATCCAACATGCCGGGAATATTGATCAACGGCTTGCAAAAAGAATCGAACTTCTGCGTCATAACTGGAGCCATAACGAAAGCCCTGAATATATACTGAACCTGGTAATGAATGACGAGAACAGGTGACTATGTACACACAGACATTTGAAGAGGTCCTTGATGACCTTTATGAGACCGAAGGTATACATGTATGCATCCTGTATCGAATAGATGGTACTCCTATTGCAGTCCGTACTCCTCACCATACAGGAGTACTTGAGGTAATGCTCTGGCTTGAAAAACAGATAAATAATGTATTAAGGGAAATAAATAAAGAGGGGTTAACAGCTACTACTTTTGAATTCAAGGATTATCAGATATTTATAACACTTACGTCAAGATCAACAGTACTGGTGGTTATCATTGACCCTGAAGCCCACCATCAGTTGATCTCAATAGAAATATCCAGGGCCAAATCCATAATTAATAAATGCGTGTCATGAGATCAATTCCTTTGCGTGTTTTTTTACTTCTTCAGGTAGAGGACATACCCTGGCTGCCCCTGATAATACCGAGGCTTTAGCAACAGCAGATGAAACTGCAGGCATTACTCTTTTATCCAGAGGCCCGGGGAGGATATGGTCTTCATCCAATTCGGATTCTTCAATGATCCCTGCCAGGGCATGAGCGGCTGCGATCTTCATTTCTATATTGATATCTGTTGCCCTGGTATCCAGTGCACCCCTGAATATCCCTGGAAATCCTAATACATTATTCACCTGATTAGGAAAATCAGACCGTCCTGTGGCTATTATCCTGGCACCAGCCTGTTGTGCATCTTCAGGCATTATCTCCGGAATAGGATTTGCCATGGCAAAGACAATGGAATCGTTAGCCATATTTCGTATCATGTCCTTTGATACAATACCGGCAGCAGATACTCCAATGAAGACATCAGCACCCTCCATGGCCTCATATAGTCCACCCTTAAGATTCCTTCTATTTGTAAGACCTGCCAGATTAAATTTCATGAAGTTCATGCCTTCCCTGCGGGACTGCTTGATAATACCGCGGCTGTCACATATCACCATATCGCGTACACCCACCCTTATCAACATACGTGCAATGGCAACACCGGCTGCCCCGGCTCCGCTAATTGCTACTCTTATATCATTTATATCCTTTTTGACTATATTCAGGGCATTAATAAGTGCGGCATATGTAACTACTGCAGTACCGTGCTGGTCATCGTGGAATACAGGAATATCTATCTCACGACGCAGCTTATCTTCTATCTCAAAACATCTCGGGGCACTTATATCTTCCAGGTTGATACCTCCGAAGGTGGGAGCTATATGTTTTACTGTGCGTATTATCTCATTTGTGTCCTTTGTGTCCAGACATATGGGAAATGCATCGATCCCACCCAGTTCCTTGAATAATATAGCTTTGCCTTCCATTACCGGCATAGCTGCTGCAGCGCCTATATCACCCAGTCCCAGTACTGCTGAACCATCAGTGACCACTGCAACAAAGTTGCCTTTGCTTGTGTATGTATAAACTGTATCCGGGTTAGTACGTATAGCCCTGCATGGCTCGGCCACACCTGGAGTATAATCAATACTCAGGTCGTGAAGGTCTTTAAGTTCGACCTTACTGGCAACTTCAAGAACTCCATGATGTAGTTCGTGTACTTTTAATGATTCTTCGTATACTGATTTGTTCTCTTTCATGTGTATCATGTTAAGATGTTACTTTGTTTGATATTATCTTTTCGTATAATCTTATCTTGGGAAAAACAAAACCTATGGCCTGGTGGCGATAAATCGCAAAATATAAATAGATTCGTTGGAAATTGTATAATTATATTTATCAATCGTCCTGTCCCAGAATTAAAAGACAGGCTGCGAACCATAGTATTAGCAAAGAAAACTATCAGGTTAACAGCACAAGCCATACCATTTAAAGTGCTGGTTCTGCTCATATTATTTACCATTGTCACAATGACTGAAAATGCTTATGAGGAATACAAATGAGACTCCTCCTGAAGAATGGAACAGGACATTCGGGGGAGTGTATGATGACTTTAGGCGCTATGGACAGTCTGTACAGCAGACCCGTGATGGTGGATACATAATTGCAGGAATTACCGAATCATACGGAGCAGGCGGCAGTGATCTCTGGCTGGTAAAGGTTGCAGGCATGGAGGTCGATGCTGCACAATCCAGAATCCGGTTATCGGATAATAATATCACAGAGAATCTCCAAACACTACCTGGCAAATCCATACCCGGTTTTGAATTTGTCCAAGCGATATTTTCAATGTTACTAATACTGCTTCCAGGACGGAGAATACATTAATAAAATAGAGGTGCAATGTATGAATAATTTAAACAATAAAGGATCTAAAGTTTTTTCCATATTTTTTATAGTAGGTTTAATATTTACTATTCTGGCATTTGCAATTTTCATCCTCCTATACAGTAGTAGCGGGCTTTATGTCCATATTGATGAGATTGATGCTCACGCAGGTGAAAATATCACATATATAGAGATATCCAAAGAGGAACTGAAAGAATATCCAGCAGTTGGAAAAGCAATTAACTCATACATAGAGACCAACGAACATGAAATTAAAATTAATATGAGGGACCAGGGGCAGGTCGGGGAGTCTAGTACCGGAGAAACTGCTGCAACGGATTCCGGTATAGTAGCTGAATCTACACCTACACCAGAAGCTACTTCGACAAAGGGAACACCCGGATTCGGGATACTGGTGGGGATTATGGGGGTACTGATCGCAGTATACTTAAGAAGGAAATAACATTGGAGTATTTTGAGGGGTGCAATCCCCCTCAATCATACCACATATTTGAAACCGAAAGTCTTACCACCTGCCATCCTTCAGA
>JAIOQW010000007.1 GCA_021108405.1 Methanosarcinales archaeon | reverse complement strand
GATCAATTCGTATGTCATCCTGATATCAGGGACGGCTGGATATTCCAGGTCATGAATGATCTGGGGAGATGCCCCGTCCAGCCGTACTGCACCTTCTGAAATAGCGACTTTTCCTGCAGATGCTTCCTTGCTTAAACCGCCACAAGTGCCGATACGGATCACCCCTTTTAATGCAGGCATGATCTTGAATGCCTCATCTAACATTATTGAAAGGCCGGGTCCACCAATTCCATGTGAGATCACAGCTATTTTCGTTTTTAGCAATGTTCCTGTCCATATTCTATATTCCCGGTTATTACCGATCATTTCAGGATCGTCCAGATAAGCGGCAATTTTATCTGTTCGTAACGGATCTCCACAGGTGATCAGCCATTGAGTATTGCTTACAAGATTTTGATCGATAGCCAGATGGTATGTATTTTTCATCTTACAGTATCTCCGAAAAATTTTTTGATTTTGGGATTCTTTCATATTTCCCGTTTCTATTTTAATTCCTTCGAAATAATCGATTTTATTTACCATAACATTCATTATATTTATTATGAAAGGATGTACTTGGTGATATTATGATAACACCGGATGAAATTAAAAGGCAATATAAGGATGAATGGGTGTTAGTTGAAGTTATTGATG
The DNA here is from genome assembly GCA_021108405.1 of Methanosarcinales archaeon. Taxonomy (GTDB): domain Archaea; phylum Halobacteriota; class Methanosarcinia; order Methanosarcinales; family Methanocomedenaceae; genus Methanomarinus. Next base: position 10,023 of record JAIOQW010000007.1, on the reverse strand, counting down.
AAGATGAAAAAGGAATACCAACCCAGGTTGAACTGATAGCTCATAGTAAAGCAAGAGATGAGATTTATGAAGTACTGAAAAAAATGAAGGGGAAATACACCCATCAATTTTATACAGGTGATATCCCTAAAAAGGGTTATGCGGTGGCTTTTAAACCCATGGGATGTTGCTGAATCATTAGGATATGAACCGGCATTTTCCAAAAAGAAAGTTAATATAACAACCGCTTCAGGAATTGAAAAATCTCCTTTGATTAATATGGAGTGTGTCAGTGTACTTGGAAAAAAAGCGAAAAATGTAGAGTGCATTATTCATGATTTGCCTGAAACAAGTCGAGTTGATGGATTACTTGGTTTAAGTTTCATCAGACATTTTAAAATTTTTCTTGGTTTTGAAAAAGGTGTTTTGGAGATTGAATGATTTGGCTTTTTAGTTTAATGCACCTTATATCTGTGTACAACAGGTAGAAGAGTAAATTTAATAGATTCTCTCTATTTTGTTTATTTTAGCAAAATCACTGTGCCATTTATCTTTTTCTCTTACAATGGCAATAAAGAATGATGAATCTACAAATATCATTTAAGCCCCTTTTGGGCCCGTTTTTTAGATTCAACCGCGTCACCATCTGCTTTTACAATGCCTGCTATATCCTGTAAGGTTCTTTTTTTTCTTGGCTGTACCAGTATCCCCTCTTTTGTATCTGTCCAGTTCAGAATGTTTCTAGGCATTATTTCATAAGCTTTTCTTATTTTCGTAGGCACTACGATTTGACATCCCTTTAAGATTTTCGTTTCACTAAGCATTTCCAGCTATCAGAATGAGATAAGTCGCAAAAAAACACAGACCTTCACAAAGTTAAAGTTAATAATAAATATGTGTCTCAGTACTCATAGGGCTCTTCATCCATTGCTCAGTTAATATGATCATCATTGACACATACTATTATACTCTCATAATACTGATGATATCTCATCCACTATCTGCTTTGCGACAGCACCAGGTTCACGGGATTGATAGATACTCCTGCCTATGATCACATAATCAGCACCTGCCTGTATAGTATCTACTGCACTACCACCCTGGGCACCCACACCTGGTGAGATGATGACCAGATCACCAATGATCTCCCGTATCATTCTGACCCTCTCTGGCCTGGTCGCAGGAGCTACTACTCCAGTCGTCTGGCACTCGGCAGCCATCCTTGCCATATCCTCTGCTGCACCCACCAGAAAATCCTCAGCTCCGGGATGGCTCATCTGCGTTACTGCAAAAACATCACGCTTCCACTCTTGCGCCTCTTTAATACAGGCCATAAGACTGTCCTTCCCGGTAAAGGCATGTACTATTACACCTGATGCCCCTGCACGGTATGCCTGCTGCAGGATCAACCTGTCAGTATTAGGTATATCCGCCACTTTGAGGTCTGCAATAACAGGTACATGTGAGATTTCGCAGAGCTGATCAATAATTGAAAGTCCGGTACTTAATATCAGCGGATACCCTACCTTCACTGCATCAAGATAAGCGGTTGTATCCTCTACAATAGACAGGGCACTGTCCCTGTCTGTTACATCCAGTGCCAGTATTAATCCGGTATCTTTTTTCATCTCCTTCCTCCTATCCTGCCTATAGTAGCAGCCACAAGCAGCGGCAAAGTAATAGTAGCATCACCGTATATGGTCATAGACCTGGCACGTTCACCTACCTTACCCCATGATCGTGCTTCTTCCAGTGTAGCACCGCTCAACCCTCCAGGATCAGGTCTATCTGTGGTCAACTGGATAGCATAATCAAATTCACTCGGAGTGATAAGCATGCTTTGTAAGATATAATTTTTGGGTACACCTCCACCTACCATTAATGCACCGGTACGTGTAGCATCATAACATATATCCATAAACTCCTTCATATCTGCAAAGGCATCCACAACCAGTTTAGCATTCTGTTTAAATAGAAAGGCCTGTAACCCGATAATTGAATCCTGTAACGCCGGGCAGTAGACCGGGATATTAGCATCATAAGCGCTTTTTAATATAGAATCCTTATCTTCCAGATGACTTCCTATATGTGTAAGTAGTTCCCTGATGGAAATGGTTTGATCACTCAACTGTGAATAGGCACTCTGTAAGAAATCCTCCAGATCAGTAAAATGCTCCTCAGGAAGGAATACATCATATATACGGTTCACATGATTGTGTTTTAACTCTATATCATCTACAAGGTCACTGCCTTTGTAATGATGTAATCCAAGAGCCTCAATAACATCATGTACCAGATTGGCTCCCGTGGTCACCAGTACATCGATATGACCTTCCCTGATAAGATGACTGATAATATTACGCATACCCGCAGGCACCATAGCACCTGCCAGGCCAAAGAACCTGGTACATTCGCGGTCATTAAGCATGGCAGCATATATATCAACCGCATCTACCAGCCGGCCTGCTCCGAATGCACACCCACTCATCTGATCTATCAGTTCACTAACTGAAATACCAGGAGTGATAACAGCATGTTTGATGGGTGATTCAAGTTGAGTCATTAAGATCCCTGGCTACTTCTTTAGCAAAATAGGTAAGTATTATATCAGCACCAGCCCGTTTAATTGAGATAAGGGATTCCATGATAGCACTTTCATCTAACCATCCGCGCTCGACAGCTCCTTTTATCATCGAGTATTCACCGCTTACATTATAGGCCGCCGTAGGCATCCCGAACTCATGCTTGACCCGGTAGATTATATCCAGGTACGGTAGAGCAGGTTTTACCATTACAATATCAGCTCCTTCCAGGACATCCTGTTCAACCTCACGAAGAGCTTCATTACTGTTGGCAGGGTCCATCTGGTAAGTAGAGCGGTCCCCGAATTGATATCCCGAATCAGCAGCTTCCCTGAAAGGGCCATAAAATGATGAAGAATATTTGGCAGCATATGACATTATTGGTGTATTAGAAAAACTGTTCTGATCAAGAGCTTCGCGGATAGCTTTAATCATTCCGTCCATCATTCCAGACGGAGCTACTATATCAGCACCTGCATTAGCATGGCTCAGCGCGGTTCGGGCCAGTAATGCCAGGGTAGGGTCATTCAGGACTTCACCGGTCTCATGATCCACCATACCGCAGTGACCATGGGTAGTATATTCACACAGGCACAGGTCTGTGATAATTACCATATCACTACCTACTTCGTCTTTGATATCCCGTACAGCGTTCTGGATAACATCATCATCACCCCATGCATGACTGCCCTTCTCGTCTTTTAGTTCTGGTATTCCAAACAGGACAATGGCTGGAATTCCCAGATCAACTAGTGCCTTTGCTTCATCCACTACACTTTTTGGAGTCTCTCTCTGTATCCCGGGCATAGATGATATTGGCATGATCTGCGTAAGGTTCTCATCTACAAACAATGGCGCGATCAGGTCATTTACCGAAAGCTCTGTTTCTCTTACCATTTTGCGTATTTTTTGTGCCCTGAGTCTTCTTAGTCTGGTTATCGGAAACATAATATCTTACCTGAAATAATTTTTATTTTTTTTTATTATCATTAAGCTTGAACAGTTCAGCCACAGTATTGAGAAACATCTCATTATCATGTTCTGCTGCATTACGCAGTTTTTTGGTAGGTTCTGCCAGTATCTTATTAGCCACTGAATGAGTAAGGTCGTTAAGTACTTCACGTTCAATTTCACCCAGGGTATGGTAGGCACTCAATTTGTTAATGGCAACATCCCGTTGAGTGATGCGTATTTCTTCTATCATATTATATAAACCTGCAATAATTTTATCAGCTTGCTGACGTTTATATTGTTTATTGAGAAGTTCCATTTCCTCCTCAATTATATCCTCCACTTTAGGTATCTCATTCTGGCGTTTTTTTAAGTTCTTTTCACTGATGCTCCTTAAACTGTCAATATTGAATAGTTCGACTGCTTGTATTTGAGCTGTTGATTCTTCGATATCTCTCGGATTGGCAATATCAATAAGCAGAATATCCTTATCACGTTTGGATATGGTATTTTCCATCATATCTTTAGTAATTACCAGGTGTGGTGCCGCAGTTGCACTGATCACTACATCAGATTCCCCTATGTAATCAGAGATCATGTCATACGATATCGCAGTCCCGTTAAGTTCATCTGCTAATTTTACAGCTCGCTCAAAAGTGCGGTTGGCGACATATATGGCTTTAATATTCTTATTTGCCAGAGCTTTGGCTACTAAAGTCCCCATCTCTCCGGCCCCGATTATCATCACGGTCTTTCCTTCCAGATCAACCATTACTTCTTCTGCCAGTTCTACGGCTGCAGAGCCGATAGATACCGATCCCTTATTAATGGCTGTCTCTTTTCTGACTCGTTTGCCCACATGTATAGCCTTGCTAAATACCGTATCAAGCATCTTCCCAGTGCTTCCCGTCGTTTTTGCAATATAATACAGGTCTTTTACCTGACCCAGGATCTGGTCCTCTCCTACGATCATAGATTCCATACCTGCAGCAACTCGCACTAAATGACGGATAGACTCTTCATGATCAAGGAAATCCACGATACGTTCGGGTACATTCATCTTTTTTGCAAAATTCAAAAGCATTTTACTGCCTTTGGGCGAGACCACATAAACTTCAACCCTGTTACAGGTCATTAACACAGCACATTCTAATACCTGTTCATCTACATGCAGCATACGCAATATCTTATCTACACCACCGTGCCATGCATGAAGTTTTTCAATATCTTCAACATTGGCTGTTACATGGGTTATTAGCATACTTGAAATTTCAGTCATGGAATGTATAGTTATAGCCTTGCTACCCAAATAAAACTAACGTATTATTCGATGGTTTCTTTTTCAAGTTCTATCAATATATTTACTCTTGATTCTACAACGTCCATTGCATCTTCAAACAGTTTTTCATCTATTTCGATATTAAAATACTTCTTTAATTTTTCTTGTGGTGCGATTGTTGTACCTGCTTTTAGGTATTCTAAATAATTTTCATTGAATTTTTGTGGGTCCTCTTTATATTGCTTGAAAAGAGAGAGGGTTATCGCTTTTGAAATTGCGTAATTATATGTATAATAATTATCTGTAAGATAAATATGGTAATAATATATCCATCCTGCTGAATCCTCATCATAAAATTTTATAACATTATTCCCATATTCTCTGGAGAGATTGGTCCATAATGAATTAAATTCAGCACCGCCTATATTATCTTGCTTAGAACACAATTTATGCGCCTCGTATTCAAATTCAGTGATCAAAGGCTGGATAGTGAAATAGTAATAATATTCTTCGATATGCTGGGACAGCACAGGAATTACCGTTTCATTGCTTTTATTATTAATTATATAATCAATAAATAACTCTTCATTAAAGGTAGATGGAATTTCCATTTCATATATTGTACCATCACAGTAAAGGTAATCAACGTTATTGTACATCAAATAAAAATAAAACCCATATCCCATTTTACGGGTTATTGATTTCTTATCTGAGATCAACCCATTATAATTTAAGAAAATAAGTGGAAATGTGTCTTTCTTACAGGGAGCAAAGCAATAACCACCCAACCGTTTCCCATTTTCAGGATTTGGATAAACATCTATAAAATTGCCAGTTACGGTATGTATGAAAATTTGATTAAATTCAGGGTCCATCGAAGAATAGGATTGTTGTATATCAAGCAGTGCATCAGTATAATTACAATACTGGTCAAAATGTAGATAAATATCATAAGGTTTTAATTGATCAAGTCCAAGTTTATTCTTTTTAAATTCAAAATATTCGTCAAATACGTTTTTTCGTTTTTTGAAAACCGAATTCATATCATCAATTTGTTCTTTTTCAAGATAGGAATAAAACAACCTGGCTTCAAAGGCATCAGTATAATTCAATTCTCTTGCATGCAGATCATCTAATTTTAATTTTTCATTATAGAGTACTGCCATTTTATCAGATTCATTGATAAAATGATAAAATCTTTTATTGTAACATTTCTCTCTATTTTTTCGATTATTATCAGTATAAAGAAGAGAATAATAGGATTGTGAATTAATTGAGTATTCTTCCCCATTATCAAGAGTTATATTTCCAGGCTTAGTAACGTTATTAGTAAATTCTGTTATTGAAATTGTTTCCAGTTTCATCAGTTGGTTTATAATTTCTGTAAGATATGTATTGTGGGTTTCATTATAAGGTCTATGATCTTTAAATCTTATATAATTGGATTCCAGGTATGGTCTGTATTTCTCCAGTCCCGGTTCTTCACTAAATATCACATCCCATTCATCTTCTGAAATAGAAGTGAGCTTCACTTCAACAAAGGATGTAGCTTCATTGTGTTTTGTGCTTAAATCCTGCATATCTGAGAGAAGGTTATTAAAATCCGGGTCATTAACATTTAGACTCTGTTGAGCAACCGCATATTGCCATAAGGCCTCAAAAGATTCTGAATAATATTCTTCTTCTTCTAAATACTCCAGTAAAACTTCACCATTTAAGGTTTGGAATTGTGGACGGAAATAATTATTGATGTATCTGTCTTCTAATTCGAACTCGATTTTTCCCAGTCTTATCACTTCATTTAGTGCTTCTACCCTGTTATTGAATAAAAATGAAAGGTCCCATGTTGTAGTTACATTGCTAACATTCAATTGCTCAAATGCAGGATCTGGGTCTGGGTCTAGGTCATCCTCAATACATCCGGAAAATGTGATTAATAACATTATTATTATAATCATAATCACGAGTGGTAGCAGTTTTTTCATAGTAATAACCAATAATAATAATTCCTTTTTGTAATGATAAAACTTGTGAATTCAACATATAAGAAAATTCTCACTTCGTTCGTATTTTCTAATCCTCCATTCCTCTGGAATGTCGTTTAATAAAATCCGAGCGTTAGCGAGGATTTTATTCTACATGTTTTCTGGCGATATCAAATGCCACTTCATATGACCCATCCAATGCCTTCCAGACATTCTCATCTTCCAGGATGTCCCACAAAATACTGGCTCTATCCTTCTGGGTAGTCACTTCTGTTTTTAATATTTCCCTCATCTTTTTCAATAACCGCACCATATCTTCGAACTCAGCCTCATCCGGAATGGTCTCTTCGATCTTTAGCCGTATGAATTTGGACAGAGCAGGACTGGCTCCTTGTGTAGAGATAGACAATGTGATGTCACCTCTTTGGATAATTGACGGAACTGCCAGGTCATCCAGTCCGTCCACTGAATTTACCAGACACCTGTTTGAATGAGCGATATCAGCAATCCTTAGATTTAAATCCCTGTCACTTGTTGCTGGAATTACAATAAAGGCACCATTAATATAATCCAATATCTCATTATCAGATAGTGTACTGATCTTGATCAATTCAAGACCCTGCCTGTTAAGATCATGTATTCCCTGAGTAAAACTACGGCTTATGAGAGTTGTAGGAGCATATTTAACAAACAGAGTAGCTTTTCTTTCTCCAACCTGCCCCCCACCAAATATTATTACCTTCTTATGCTCCATATTTATCATAAGAGGCAGGAGTCCTGGTAAATCATCATTCAAATTCTGACACCCGTCTTCTTGAATTCCTTCTCACTGAACAGTAATTTATAATCTGTAATACCAGTAGCCCTGGAAATTTCCCTGGCAATTTTTTCGCATTCACTACGGGTATAGGCATGGATCATAGTGTAAAGATTGAAGGGCCATTCCTTATTTTTTGGTCTTTCATAACAGTGGGTCACTTCAGTAAATCCAGCCATGATAGCCCCCATATCCTCTACCCGTTCATCAGGTACATTCCAGGTACACATAGCATTGGCAGTAATGCCTATTACTCTGTGTCCTATGGATGCACCGAACCGCCTGATCACTCCTTGATACTGCAAATGCTTTATTCGTTGAATGATCTCTTGCTCTGATATATTCAGATGATCGACAATTTCTTTGAACGGTTCGGACGTGATAGAAATCCCATCCTGGGTTATTTCTATTATTTGTCTGTCTATTTTATCCATATGTCATCGCTGTATTAATCTATTTAATTGATTGTTTTTATAATTATTGAATCAATCTGAGATATGCAAATATTAGGATTTTAGTGATAAATTGTCAAAAATGGCAATGGGATAATCAAAATCTTTTACTTTGTAATGGAAAGTTTAATGTATAAAATACACCCTATAACTGAATGATGCTGGATGAAATAATAATACAGAATGCGTGGTGGAAAACCGGGCATGTCAATAAAGCAAGACTGGGCATAATCAAGAGGCAGGAATTCAAGTTGCTGATACAGGAACTTACAAGCAAAAAGATAAATTGTCTTATAGGACCAAGACGTGCTGGAAAAACAACGCTGATGTATGGGATGATAGATTATTTGATAAATAGTGGCATAGCTGAGAGGAACATCCTATACATATCCTTCGACAATCCTAAAATCAGGCTGAGTTTGCAGAAGGAATTTGATGAAATGATGATGGAATATTCCAGCCTGATCATCAGGGAACCCATTGATAATTTATCAAATACCGCATATATTTTTCTGGATGAGATACATAAACTTGAAGATTGGGGTAATATCCTTAAATACTGGCATGATGTGGGATTAAAAATAAAATTTATAGTTTCAGGTTCTTCATCGCTCAGGATTCTGAAAGGTAGCGGTGAAAGTCTGCTTGGACGGATTTACTTTAATCTGATTCTACCGCTGACGTTTTCAGAATTTACCGGGAGGCAGGTAGAAGCAGACCTTTATAATTTTAATGAAATACAAAAAGCACATGATAGCCTGATTCTGGAAAAACAGGATTTGCTTATAAAACTCAATGATTATATCCTAAAGGGAGGCTTCCCTGAAATTTTTAGCATGAAGGATATAGAACAGGTGTATGATGCTTTAAAACTGTATAAAACACTAACAATAAACAGGGACATTCTGGATTTAAAGGATATCAAAGACCCAAGAACCCTGAGCGATTTGGCAGATCTTCTTTCGGATTTCATGTCACAGAGGATCAATTATTCACGATTTGCAAAAATTCTTAATATTAAAGTGGATACGGTAAAAAGTTATATATCTTATCTTGAGGAATGCTTTATAATTTATACTGCATATATGTATTCAAAAAAACAGGTGATATCAACACGAAAGGAAAAGAAGCTCTTTTTTGTCGATTGTGGTCTTCGTAACTCTTTGCTTCTAAAAGAAATTGACGAACTCGAAAAAACAAAAATTATAGAAAACCTTGTCTTTTCTCATGTTCTCTCCTTGAAAAAGAGAGATTTATTTCCAAAAATATTCTACTGGATGGATAAGGTAAAAAATGAAGTGGATATAGTATTTACCCTGAATGGCAAAATAATTCCTATAGAAGTTAAATACACAAACGAGATAGTAAGAAAAGATATCAAGGGCCTGATAAAATTTTGTGGGATATTTGAGACGCAGGGTATAGTAATTACAAAAGACCTGTTGAAAAAAGAAGAAAATATAATTTATATTCCAGCATGGATTTTTTTACTAATGGTTTAAAAAATAGACCGCAAGATGGCTAATTACCTTAGATGGAATGTGATAGTACTGAACATAAAAGATTTAAATACTTTCTATACTAATGAAGGCACTATCCTAAAAACCAGTTATTTCAATAGAGGATTATTTAAATCGATAATTTCATAGACACGGATTAACACAGATTTACACGGATTTAAGGTTGTTGTGGTCGATATCATAGGATTCCATTAAGTTTGTGATAGAAGGTATTTGATCAAAATCAAATCGGTGTTAATCCGTGTAAATCCGTGTCTGAAAAATAACTGGAAAATGGTACAGTGCCACTAATGAAGATACGGAAATCTTATGACATATACATTAGGTTGTGTGGAAAAATGCCTTTTTGGTGCATTGGAAGATAAACTCGATCTCCTGGAAAAATTGGGACTATGGTTGGAACTGGCACATCCAGGAATCTGACTTTGAAGTCGTTGAAATATTCTGTGATTTCAATG
>JAIOQW010000331.1 GCA_021108405.1 Methanosarcinales archaeon | reverse complement strand
GAAAGGATGTTTCGTTCAGCAATGGGTAAATTATTATTTGTGAGTTGCCTTATATGACTGACGAAGTTACTATAACTTGATGTAATTTGATATAATTTGTCAATATGATCAATTCTAATCGATATCTTTTCATTTTTTTCCAATATTTCTCAATATAATATATGCAACTGCCAATGATCCAGTGACATTCAAGATCAAAAAACCAGGAATTCGGGGTTTAGGCCCAGTTTCTTCTGGTTCGGTGGTATTTTCTTCCAGTTTCAGCCAAAAATCAGTGTTGTCCTTATGGTAAGAATCTGTTGTCCCTGTTACGATATAGTCGCCATCATTGATCTTGATTACAGAATATGCGGGATTTTGGTATGTACTTCCAAAGCCATTGTCCCACTGCAAATTTCCTCTTGACAGGCTGTCCCAAAACCTATGGCGTCAATATGGCTTCTTTTTTTTTTGCATCTAAATCGCTCATAAATTGGGTATTTTTGGGCAACGCACCCAAAAAGTAAAATAAGAAATCTTTAATTTCTTGTAGTATATCAAGTATAACTTGAAATACTCAAGAAAATCCGAGCGTTAGCGAGGATTTTGTTCTGTTTTAACATTTACCCCAGCCACTTCACCTGTTCCCATCTGTGAACTTGCCGTCTGCGCACTTGCTATTATTGTTGAGCACAGTGCACCTACTATACGCTCATTCATATCAGGCGGCATTACTGATGTGATCAGCAGACCTTCGGCACTCACTATCCCGGCAGCACTTATCTGTCCTACCTCCATAAATTTAGTCAGCACCTGATCCAGTTTTTCTTTTTTAGTTTCAGCCATACTTTAACCCTGTCACAATGATAATAATTAATTCATCTTTCATTATCGTTCTCTTCAATAATTACTGCTATAGTATAACGCAGTCCTTCCTCAAGCGATCGTTCTGTAGTAACTGGAGTCAGTTTTACACCAAGATCAGATATTCTGCGTACTGTCTTTTGATTAATACCTGTTATGATGCATGTAGCACCAAGAAGCTTGGAATACCGTGTGATATTGACCAGAGGATCCGAAACATCAATATCAGGTGCCATACCAGTCAGGTCCAGAATAACAGTATTTGTTCTAATATCAGATATCTCTTCTAATATAGTAACCATAAGGCTATTAACGCGGCCTGTATATGCCTCAAGTCTTTTGATAGTTTCCTTCAATTCTTGCTTTGATTTCTTTCGCTCGGTGATGTCACGGGCAGCGGCAAATACTCCCACTATCTTTCCTGTCGGATCTTTATATACAGAAGCATTATAAGCAACAATAGTCTCGGTTCCATCCCTGGCTTTTAATACCAGTTCATAATCCCTGACTTCTCCTGTTTTAAAGACAAGCATTACACCTTTGTAGGCTTTTTCAGGATCTGTAAAATAATTGGCAAATGGAGTGCCTATCAACTCTTCCCTGCTTCTACCGGTTGCTTTAATTGTAGCTTCGTTTACATCCATAATAATTCCCTTTCGGTCAAATGTAACCAGTGGATCGAGGCTTACCTCAATTAATCCTCGATTGTATTGCTGAAGATACTGTATTTCCTGCTCAGCATACTTGCGCTCGGTGATATCTTTAAAATCCTCTACAATCCCTATAAATTTGCCCATCCGATCAAATCTTGCAGCATTCACAAGAACCGGTATCTCTGTACCGTCTGGTCTCTTCTTGACAGATTCATGTTCATCAAACTGTTCTCCCTTTTTTATCTTCTCAAGTGGACATTCTTCAGAATGGCAGAGTTCCCCGCTAAAGATATCGTAGCATTTCTTACCGATGATCTCATATTCATCCATGTCCACCAATCTGATGAAGGCTTCATTCACCTTGATGATGTTAAAATCAGCACCTATTACACACATTGCATCAGCAGCAATCTGGAAGATGAGGCCGAGTTCTGCTTTGCTTTCATTCAGTGCAATTTCAGCTTTTTTTCGCTCGGTGATGTCACGGGCAGCGGCAAAAGCTCCGACTATCTGACCCGTCTCATCTTTATAGACCGATGCGTTATAGGCAACAATGATTTTGGTTCCATCCCGGCCCATCATGACCAGTTCATAATCCCAAACCTCTCCAGTCTCAAATACCAACTTCACGCCTTTGTAGGCTTTTTCAGGATTTGTGAAATAACTGGAAAATGGGGTTCCTATCAATTCTCTCCTACTTCTACCGGTGGCCCTGATAGTAGCTTCGTTCACATCCATGATGATCCCTTTCCTGTCGAAAGTTACCAGTGGATCGAGGTTTGCCTCAATTAATCCCCTATTGTAGCGCTGAAGATTTTGTATTTCCTGTTCATCATGCTTGCGCTCGGTGATATCTTTAAAATCCTCTACAATCCCTACAAATTTGCCCATCCTATCAAATCTTGCAGCATTTACAATAACCGGTATCTCTGTACCGTCTGATCGTCTCTTGACAGATTCACGTTCAACAAATTGTTCTCCCTTTTTTATCTTCTTAAGTGGACAATCTTCAGAATGGCAGAGTTCCCCGCTAAAGATATCGTAGCATTTCTTACCGATGATTTCATCCTCATCCATGTCCACCAATCGGATAAAGGCTTTATTCACATTGATTATGTTAAAATCAGCACCTATTACACACATTGCATCAGCAGCGATCTGGAAGATGAGGTCGAGTTCTGCTTTGCTTTCAGATAGTGCAATTTCAGCATTTTTTCTCTCGGTGATGTCACGAGCAGCAGCAAATACACCAATTACCTTTCCAGTCTGATCCTTGTAGACCGAAGCATTGTATGAAACGATAGTTTCGGTTCCATCCCTGGCTTTTAATACCAGCTCATAATCACGAACCTCTCCGGTTTCAAAGACCAGCATCGCGCCTTTATATGCCCTTTCGGGATCTGTAAAATAGTCAGCAAATGGTGTTCCTATCAACTCTTCCCGAGTTCTACCTGTAGCTTGAATGGTAGCTTCGTTTACATCCAGAATGCTCCCTTTATGATCGAAGGTTACCAGCGGATCGAGACTCGCCTCAATCAATCCACGGTTGTAGCGTTGAAGATTTTGTATTTCATGCTCTGCATGCTTGCGTTGGGTGATGTCACGGGCAGCGGCAAAGGCACCAATCACCTGTCCTGTCTGATCTCTGTAGACCGAAGCATTGTATGAAACGATAGTTTCGGTTCCATCCCTGGCTTTTAATACCAGCTCATAATCACGAACCTCTCCGGTTTCAAAGACCAGCATCGCGCCTTTATATGCCCTTTCGGGATCTGTAAAATAGTCAGCAAATGGTGTTCCTATCAACTCTTCCCGAGTTCTACCTGTAGCTTGAATGGTAGCTTCGTTTACATCCAGAATGCTCCCTTTATGATCGAAGGTTACCAGCGGATCGAGACTCGCCTCAATCAATCCACGGTTGTAGCGTTGAAGATTTTGTATTTCATGCTCTGCATGCTTGCGTTGGGTGATGTCACGGGCAGCGGCAAAGGCACCAATCACCTGTCCTGTCTGATCTCTGTAGACCGAAGCATTGTATGAAACGATAGTTTCGGTTCCATCCCTGGCTTTTAATACCAGCTCATAATCACGAACCTCTCCGGTTTCAAAGACCAGCATCGCGCCTTTATATGCCCTTTCGGGATATGTGAAATTATCAGCAAATGGTGTTCCTATCAACTCTTCCCGGCTTCTGCCTGTAGCTTGAATGGTAGCTTTATTTACATCTAAAATAATTCCTTTTTGGTCGAACATTACCAGCGGATCGAGACTGATTAACTGCAGTTCTTTTTCTACATATTGGAGAGGGGACTTATGTATTATGCTATTCAATTAAAAAACCTCCAGATGAATAAATGACGCCAAATGACGACCCACTTATTTCTAATTTGAACCATCATTAATTTTTTCCTCCTTTTTGTTGAATTCTTCATGTATCGCAATATATTCTTTAACCAATGATTCACTCATATCCAGAGTTCTGGAAATTTCATTGTGGTTCATGCTATCGTATAGGGTTCTTACTTATTTATATGATTTGATATAGCAGTCACATGTTTCTTCAGTATGACCGGTGATTCGTGCAATATCAGGGGTTTGCACGTTCTTGAGAAAATGACCAATAATGATCTTTTTATGCGTAATCGCCCTGCCAGTTTGGCTACAATGGCAAATGGTGGTGTATGGATAATTGATGACACTCCAATTTTGCTACATACATTTGAATATAATGTTAGAGGAGCATTACTTAATTGGTGGGTTTCATTAGTTGCGCCTGAATTGAATTAAGAGATATCAATTAACTGATGAAAAACGTGAAAATGAGCATCTTCTAGATGCCTTCGGACTACATTTAAGGAAGATACAAATGATCCGGCAGTATTGATTAAAACACTTGATGTGATAACAGAAAAGGTGCATAGATCCTTAATACACAAAGGTTATTCCTTCGGGACTGTGTCTATAAAAGTGAGGATTGAGGATTTTAACACTTTTACAAGGGCAAAAACCCTCGTTATTTGATTTTATGTGAATCATGCCACACAGCATACGAATAGAAAATTATTAATAGTCAACCTGCATATATTGACTTATGGGTTTGCAAATAAAAGACAATCAGCTCAAACGATCTAAAACAGGCCAATGCAACATTTGAAGAAGGCAAGGAGTTAGCATGATATCAAATGAATTAGGAAAAAGAACGAAATCCTACATCCGGTCGGATTATCTTGAGTATATAATTTATAAAGTATATACTATTGAAAATTTTTTGGGATGGTGTCCAAGAGCTGAATTTAAGCTGAATGATAAAGATGTTCATATTTCACTATATAACCTGTGGCATGTGAACAAATCAAAAGGGAATTCCAAAAGTAATAGCAAGTATTTTGTCAATAATGAGGAGGGCAACTCTGTGATGAAAATTGAAAATGATGACATTGATATTGTCAGTACAGGCTTAATAGTAATCATTATAGGTTTATCAACAATCTTATTTGCACATTATATCTCGGATTTTTTTTTCATTTCAGATAGAGTAACAGTTATCGAAAATAAATATTTACTGATCCCGGGCACTATCAGACCAATTGGTATCATGGTATTCGGAGTATTAGTTTCTATTATTGGATTTGCTATTTTTCTAAGAAATTTTATAAATCTATTAATTGATACTCTAATCCAAAGGCTGAATCATTAGATAAATATTTTTAGACAGCAACCCTTAAGTAGTCAACGTGTATATATTGACACGTGTTACAATTAAAGAAAAAAACCGGTTTGAATTATAGACAAACTGATCCGAATGCTAACAAAAAATCATTAATTTCATTGATAATAAAAAAGATTTCAATTTATACGGTTTTTATTGTCTTTATTTTTTGTCTTAGTCTATATATACGAGCTATTCTCCCACACGATGCAACATTTACAGGTGGCATAATCGCATTTTCTTCAGACGATGCAGTATTTCATATGCGTCTTGTTGAAAATTTGGTTACAAATTTTCCAAAAAAAATATGGTATGAAGTATTCACGTTATATCCTATTGGCAGATTTATCCATTTCGGCCCCCTCTGGACATATATGATCGCAACGACTTCATTGATCTTAGGCGGTGGTTCACCCGGTCTTGAACTCACACAAACAGTAGGTGCATACTTCCCTGCTATATTTGGTGCATTAATAATATTTCCAACATATTTCATAGGCAAAGAAGTATTTGACAGACGTGTTGGCTTATTGTCAGCTTTTCTTGTTGCTGTAATGCCAGGACAGATCCTTTCACGATCAATTATAGGATTTACCGATCACCATATAGGTGAAGTTTTTTTCAGCTTGCTGTTTTTATTGTTCTTTATCATGGCAGTGAAATCAATTAAGGGTCAGAATATATCATTTAATGACATACAAAACAAAGATTGGAATAAAATAAAGACTCCTGCTATATTATCTGTTTTTGCAGGTATTACTTTTAGTTTATATATGCTGCAATGGTCAAATGGTGTTTTTTATGGTGGAATAGTAGCGATCTTTATTATATTGCAATATATTATGGATCATATGCGAAGTAAGTCTGTTGAAGGTCTTTGTATTGTAAGTACAATTACATACCTGGCAGCTTTCCCGTTAATGTTGATTGTTGCTGATGGAGATAATGGTTTTTCTTCCGGATTCTATTCATATCTTCATATTTTAATCACATTCGGTAGCGGCATATTTCTATTTTTCTTAGGATTTCTATCTTTAAAAATGAAACAGAAGGATATGAAAAAGATATATTATCCTCTTACTATAGCTGGCATATACGCTATCGGCCTGATCATAGCAAAACTTATTATCCCCGGAGTATTCTCAAGCTTTAAAACCTTCTTTACCATCTTCCAGTCCCGAACCGGTGGCGGTCTTACTATCAGAGAAGCCACTCCCCCAACTCACTCAATGATCTTCGGCTCTACACCATACCCCAACAATTTTGGTAATTATCCAGGGTTTTTGGAAATAACATCAACCTATTACATTGCACTTCTTGCCATGGCCATCATCGGGATCCTGCTTATCCTCCGCAAATGGGAACCAGACAAGGCCCTGTTGTTAATATGGTGCATTATCATATTTGCACTTACAACCGGCCAGAACCGCTGGTTCTATTATTATTCTGTCAATTTAGCCATACTCTGCGGCTTTATAGGAATTGCTTTTATTGACATGGCCGGATTAAAGGACCTACCAACACGGTTCCAAAGTCAGGTCTTTACTATACAGGATCTCTCAGGATTTATATCATCTAACCTCGTGCAGCACTTACTGACCATTTTCATTATCACAATAGTAATACTAACGGTCTTTATTCCTAATTTCAATATCGCATCCCGGTCTACAGCTGGCGGTCCCGTTTCTTCAGACTACTATCAATGGTATGAATCACTTAACTGGATGCGCTTAAACACTCCGGATACTGGTCTTGATTTTAATGCCATATACGATCAGCCATCTGCAGGCGAAACATTCAATTATCCGGATACTGCCTACGGCGTAATGTCCTGGTGGGACTACGGCCATGTAATAACATACTTTGCCCACCGCATCCCCAATGCCAATCCATTCCAGGCAGGTATTGGCGGCGGTCCTGACCATGTCCCGGGAGCATCTACATTTTTCACAGCCGGGTCAGAGGAAGAAGCAGATAATGTCTTATGGAACCTGGGAATTAACGGTAAACTAGGTTCACGCTATATAATAAGTGATGCATTCATGGCATATGGGATTATTGATGTTATGGGCAGATGGAACGGTGAAAATATAAGTGACTACCAGACAATGGCTATTATTTCCGGTAAGGAGGTGCCTGTTAATAAGAAACGCTGGTATACAACCATGGAAGGCCGTCTGCACATTTTTGATGGAAATGGATTGAAGCATTACCGCATGATACATGAATCAGTTCCAAACCCCCGGGAAAAAGGTGGAAATATGGAGCAAACTTCAAAAATATTGTATAATATGCTATATGACGGAAATATTACTGTTGAAAATACTGGTTATGTGAAGATATTCGAGTTTGTTAAGGGTGCGGTAATTACTGGTAACGCATCTGATGGTAACGAAGTGACGATTTTTAATACTATTGTGACAAATCAGGGGCGATCATTTACTTATATCCAGACTACTACTGTAGAAAAGGGCTCATATAGCTTTGTAGTACCTTATTCGACCCGGGACCCTCTGCCTGGTGAAACAAACTTCGATACCAGACCCTTAGGGCCCTATACAATTAGTGCTGGTAACATCTCAAAGAAGGTTGATGTTGGTGATTTTGAGGTGTTGAACTATCAGACGGTTAATGTAGATTTAGTATAATCCTAAACTCCTTCTTTGGGACAGAGATGCTTAAGCACACACATTCGTGTTTTGGTACCTGAGCCTTACATATAGAACGCCCATGTAGAATTAATCGTAATGATATATCATTCCACTCTGCTTTAGGGGTCAATTCCATAAGATCCAGTTCGATTTTAACAGGGTCTGTGTGATCAGTTAACCCCAGCCTGTATGACAGCCGCTTTACATGTGTATCTACTGCAATACCTTTTGAGATACCATATGCACTGGAGAGTACAACATTAGCGGTTTTGCGGCCAACACCGGGCAGAGTGATCAGTTCTTCCATAGTATGGGGTACCTGGCTGTTGAACTTTTCAATTATAGTAATACTGCTGTTCTTGATATTTTTTGCCTTTTGCCTGTAAAAACCAGTTGATCTTATATACTGCTCCAGCTTATGCAGATCAGCAATTGCAAGATCTTCCGGTGTTGGATATTTCCCAAAGAGTTCTTTTGAAACAATATTCACTCTCTTATCAGTACATTGTGCTGATAATATTGTAGCTATTAACAGCTGAAAAGGTGTTGTGAATTGAAGGGCTGTTCGAGATACAGGGTACTCCCCTCTTAACAATTCGATGATCTCAAGTATTCGTTCTTTATTCTTCATAAATTTACTTCAGTGCGACAATGTACTAATATACCGCTGCGCCAAAACCGCTGCCAGTGCTCCATCTCCCACAGCCGTAGCCACCTGGCGAAGTAGTGTAACCCGACAGTCCCCTGCCGCAAATATCCCTGGTATGGAAGTAGAGAGATCAGGACCGGTCTTTAAAAAACCGCTATTGTCCTTATCAGCATTAATAAAACCGGTATTAGGATCCACACCCACATACATAAATACACCGCTAACCTTCAATTGTGTAACCTCTTTGGTGATCTTGTTCTTGATAGTGATCTTTTGTACTGTGTTATCACCTTCAATAGATTGTACATTGGAATTCCAGACAAACTCGATCTTAGGATTATCAAAAGCTCTCTTTTGATTGATCATCTCAGCTCGAAGTTCATCTCTACGGTGGATCACATATACCTTATTGACCATCTTGGTAAGAAAGATGGCTTCAACAATAGCACTATCACCCCCTCCTATAAGTGCAACATCTTTACCCCTGAAGAAAAATCCATCACATGTAGCACAGGTGGATACTCCTTTTCCGGTAAATTCTGCTTCTCCGGGCACACCAAGTCTCCTGGGACTGGTACCCGTAGCAATGATCACTGCCCTGGTCTCTATTTCATTATCTGATGTTATAATAGTTTTAACATCTCCTCTGTCTTTGATCTCCAGGACTTCTGAAAAAGTTATTTCAACATCAAATTTCTTTGCATGTTCTTCCATCTTTTGCATCAGTTCAATACCACTGATCTGTGGATAGCCGGGATAGTTCTCTATATCATTTGTCTTCATAATCTGCCCGCCGATACCCACTTTTTCGATAAGAAGCGTATTCATCATCGCACGTTTTGCATAAATACCTGCTGTCAATCCCGCAGGACCAGCTCCAATTATAATTACGTCATATGTCATGATATTTCTTCCATACTGTAATTATGTATTATGGAAGATAGATAAATATTGTTAAAAAATTGCTTCGGATTTTCTAATCCTTTATTCCTCCGGAATATCGGACGAAGATTCTACGAATCTTCTAATCTTCGGCTCTTTTAAGAGCCCCAGTGAACAAAATCCTCCCTCTGGTCGGATTTTCTTGAGTACATCAAGTTATACTTGATGTACTACAAGAAAATCCAAGCGTTAGCGAGGGTTTTTTTTACATCTTGAATATATCTGTGTCTACCCATTCCTGACTGAGAAGTACCCAGAAATCATCTGCTGCTCCTTGGAGTACATATTCATACGGGAGCCAGCCATAACCTTCATCGCCCCATTCTGTGCCCCAGGAATTTCTTATAAGCAATGCGCCTGTAGTCTTTTCTTGATCACATAATTCATTTGGTATTTCCATATTATCATCATAGCCTACTGCTACAATAGCATGACCGCCAATACATTCTTCATTAGAACATGGTAATGGGATATTTCCACCATTATTGTAAGATTGCTCATATGAACGGTAGACCGAAAAACCAAACATAGAAGGAAGTCCGGATGCCAGATATAACTTGATCCTGTCTAACAGTGTGTCCATTGCAATCCCGGGTGGGTCAAGACGGACATATTTGATTGATTTATAGTTCGAACTAAAAGCATAGCAAAAAGCAGGTGGTTCCAGATCAAAGTGGTAATCCGGTATATTCGGCTCAGTAGGTACTACATCAGTATATGGCCAGTATTCCTCAGGTGGAACACCAAAAAGTCTCATTGCACCCATTGTTGTTCTAAGAAAAGCCCCTGTATCACCTGTTACGTGCATAAGATTTCGTGTCGTCTTATAAAGAAAGAGTCGGGAAGCATCGATATGCTTTCCAAAGGCTCTTCGCTGGAAGTATTCTATGATACCTACCCCTGCATTTGCTGTGCACGAGCCAAGGGTTTGTTGATCCTCAATATCAGAGAACCAGAACCTTAGATCTTCTGTTTCTGGAAGCTTCATTTTTGCAACCTTTTTCGGAGATCTCACACTTGTCTTTTTAAGTATGGGGTTAAGTTTTTCATGTTTTTCCGTATAATCCCTGATATCTGGATAATCAGGGAGCCATCCGAATCGATATGGTCTATTGTCTTTAGTGATGTTTTCCATCTTTATTTACTCCTGCAAATATTTTGATGCACCTGCCATAGTACATGATAGCAAATCCCTATGCATCCTTGATTTCTTCAACTATGATTTTTCCAATATCATAAAAATTGGTACTCGATAGATATATTCAATTGTATTTAAAGATTGCTATCAATCGAAAGGACTGCATTTATATGGTAGGTTCTATTTATTGGACTTTATACTGTTATAATTATTTCACATGTGGGATTTTTATAAATGTATAGGAAACTGCATCTACGCTAAAAAAGCTGATGGTGATTTTGAAGCCC
>JAIOQW010000116.1 GCA_021108405.1 Methanosarcinales archaeon | reverse complement strand
TGGTTTCTCATAATTTTAACGCAAAGGCACTAAGACACAAAGAGCTCAAAGAATCAATTAAATTTGTTTAGTTATCAACCATATTCAACCCGCGATGATGGTATAATCAGAAGATTTATTTTGCATATAGCATACATATGATTTACCATGAACCATGAAAATACATCCCTGATCCATAAAAAAAGCGCTCCGAGATCCGCTAGCTTTGCAGTTATCACAGTAAGTACATCAAGATTTGAGACCTTCGGAAACTCCCCTGGCCCTGAACATGCCGATGATACTTCAGGTAAGCTTATGATAGAACTCTTAAAAAGCTCAGGACATGAAGTGTCCAGGTATTCGCTACTACCTGACAACAAGGACGAGATCGCACGACTGGTCAGTGATATAAGTGATTCGGATATCAATGCCATAGTAATTAGCGGAGGTACCGGACTAGCGTCCGGTGATGTAACATTAGAAGCAGTAGAGCCTCTTTTTAATAAAACAATCCCCGGATTCGGTGAACTGTTCAGACAAAAAAGTCTAAATGAAGTTGGTACTGCTGCTATGCTTTCAAGGGCCAGCGCCGGAATTGTTAATAAATGTGTAGTTTTTTGCCTGCCCGGGTCACCCGCTGCTGTAAAATTGGGGCTTAACGAACTGGTCATTCCTGAAGTGACTCATATTATCAAGCATGTAGCTTCACAGTAAGCAAATATTAAATGGAAATATTTATTTACTGCTGAAATACTATACTTTTGCAAGAAAATTAATCATCCGAATCTAAAAAGAGGGATAATAATTATGCAGGGAAATCAAGAGGTTGTAATTGGAAAACGTTATGGATTAAAAGAAATGGTTGCACATAATTTGCATATGCTGACATGTGTAATTCTAATAATTAGTGGACTATATATGATGAAACAATTCAATATCTGTGCAGCAGATTCATGGGGCTTTATATCTTATGATCCACTACGATTGATTCATATAGTAGCAGCTATTTTGTTTTTGGTAATGAACTGGGTCCTGATACCGTTCAATCTGGTTACCAGCGGTCATTTATTGCAATATATCTTCGGCCCGAAAGACATTATCCGTCTAAAAGACGCATTTGTTGGAATTTTCAATAAAGAACAATATCCAAAATATACTATTTATAATAAAACTACAGGGCATTATGAGAACGCACTTCATCCGGTGGTTAAGGCTTTATGTATATTCGAAGGAATGGCCATTGTGCTTATAGCAATTACCGGATTCATAATGATCGATCTTAATTTTGTAATAATACATTTTGATATTCCTCTCTGGAATAATCTTATGACCTGGTTAGTTGAAGATATGATCGGTTTTGTTGCAGCATATATTAGTATGACCGGAGTCCAGCTCGTGCGCTCAATACATTTATGGGCTACATACTGGTTTGTAATAGAATTGATCTTCCATCTCGGATTCTTATTCATTGACCCGAGATCAGGCAAGTATTTCAAAGCTATGTTCCTGACCGGTAAAGAAGAGATGGATGAATACACTGAAGTAACAGAAGGTGGACACGAACACGAAGAGAAAACAGAAAAGCATCCGATAATTGTATTTAAATAATTTAAATAGTAGTAAATCATTAAGCAATAACAATAAATCTAAAAGAAATAATAGTAATAGAGGAAAAACTTAGAGAAAATAGTATTATACTTATAACAATGAAGGAGGAACTTGATTTGAAGATATTTAAAACAGCTCATTTATTAATATTAATAATAGGGCTATCTTTGATTACCACATGCTATGCAGAAGATATGAATTATACCAGTAAAACTGTAATGGCTGAAGATTCAAACTGTAAGGAATGTCATAGCGGGGATGTACATGTAATTCATGAATCTACATCAGCAACATGCCAGGGATGTCATGGAGCGTCATTAACCGATCGCCAGCCCGAATGTTCAAAATGTCATTCTGGTAGTATACATGGTGTCCATAGTGGTAAAGTGAATACAGAGGAATGTTCGTACTGTCACGAGGGACTCGACCAGTTACATGTTGAGTTTATATCAGATACTGTATGTGTCCACTGTCACAAGGAACTGTTAGACGTTCACGGCGGCCCAACAGATTCATGTAAAGTATGTCACGGAACATCACCTGAGATTGTCATACCAGTCAAAGGATCAGATGATGTAGTTGTATGCCAGGGCTGTCATATCTCAACAGATGTTGCAGCAATCCATGGTGAAGCGGATAATGTCAGTTCATGTTATATGTGCCATAGACCAGGTTCAGCTGAGATGAATGAGAGTGAGATACCTCACTTTATCCATGTACCTGAAGTAGCATGTGAGAAATGTCACATGGACTCTGAAAATGGAGAGATTATAATTCCGGAATGTATCGCATGTCACACTGTTGATACTCTTCACGGATATGACCAGATTGCATTAAAGACATCCAGTACAGGACTGGATTGTTCAGTTTGTCATCCAATGATGGAAGGACCGGATAAACCTTCAACTCCGACAACGGGAACTGAGGACACAACATCGCCACCTGCAACAGATGAACCTATAGATACAATAGAAACTGATGCAACTGAAACTGATACCAATGGAAGTCCCGGTTTCGGAGTAATACTTGCATTTTCAATACTAACTATAGTGTATCTGATCAGAAAGAGAAATTAATATTTTTTACAATACAGAGGACATAGAGAATAATAATCTTAAATGTTCCTCTGTAGTTAATTTTATTTTATTTTAGACATATATCTTCTTTTTAAACTACCGCATGCCTGGCGGATCTGTATATTTATAGGAGTCCTGGTTCCATGGACACTCGTTTTTCCCGAAGCAATTGCTTTAAATATTGCATCGACTGACGGTTTTGAATCTACTTTCGTATATGCCCTACCCACCATCTCAACAAAATGAGCATCACTATTGCCCAGCATTGGTAGATCCAGCTTTTGTGCCATCTTTTCTGCTTTTTTATTGAACCATCCCAAAATATAGCGGGAATTCAAGACCTCGACAGCATCCACATCCAGATCAGCTACATCACCCAGGCTCCTCGGGTATCCCTTAAAAGGGTGTGGAGCTACAACCATGCAATCCTGGGCTCTGGCCATCCTGATTATTTCCTCAGGGCTCCTATTTTTAGGAAATGCCTCTTGGGTGCCCAGGACCAATAAATGCCCACGTTTAGTAGTCACCTCAATACCTGGTATTACAACAATATCAAATCCCCCCTCTTCAACTAACCTCTGTGCTTCAAGCGAGCCTTCAATAGTATCATGATCGCATATGGCGATTGCATTTAGTCCTATATTGCAGGCATATGATAATATCGCATCCACAGGAGATGAACAATCTCCTGAATAACAAGAATGAATATGAAGATCAAGGATCATAAGAGTGTTAATGTAATAAGTAGTAAAAAAGATTTCGAACATTAACTTTTTAGTTCATAAAGCCAGTATAGTTGTAATTTTAGTATTATTACATTTATCAAGGAGGCTATTATGAAAGAAATACGCATTCACGGCCGTGGAGGACAGGGTTCTGTCACAGCAGCTGAACTTCTTGCTGTTGCTGCATTTAAAGATGGACATTATTCTCAGGCATTCCCTTCCTTTGGAGTCGAACGCCGAGGTGCTCCCGTTGCCGCTTTTACAAGAATTGGCGATATGCCCATCAGGTTGCGCAGCCAGATATACGAACCAGACTATATTATTGTCCAGGACCCGACACTGATCGAGGTAGTGGATGTGACAGGGGGTGTAAAACCTGATGGTAAAATACTTATCAATTCGGATTTCCAGGCTGAGACATTCAAACTTGACACTCCTGCAGAAGTGATAACTATAGATGCAACCAGGATCGCACTTGATATTATAGGGCTCCCCATCATGAATACTGTGATGTTAGGAGCTTTTGCCGGGGCTACGGGCGAGATTAAGATCCGGAGCATCCAGGAAGCGGTATCTGAACGCTTCCCTGGAAAAGTCGGTGAAAAAAACTCAAAGGCTGCTAACGAAGCATATAAACGTCTGGAGGCAAAAAGATGAAGATCGCAATTGGTGGAATGGTAGAGCCAGGAAGTACCAGGGTCAATAAAACAGGGAGCTGGAGGATCTACCGTCCTCTGTATCACAGAGATAAGTGTATTAAATGCGGTATATGCTCAATGTTGTGTCCTGACAGCAGTGTGAAGGCCCAGGAAGACGGATACGTTATTTTCGATTATGAGTATTGTAAAGGATGCGGTATCTGTGCTTATGAATGCCCGAAAGATGCAATCGAGATGGTGCTGGAGGAGAAATAACATGACTGATAATTCAATGGAAAAAATGAGTGTTGTAGAAGGTTCATATGCAACCGCACATGCAGTAAAAGTATGCAGACCCAATGTAATATCAGCATATCCCATTACACCACAGACCCATATTGTCGAGGATCTGTCCCAGTTTATTGCTGATGGTGAGATAGATAACTGTGAATTTATTACTATTGAGAGTGAATTCTCTGCACTTTCCGCACTCGTGGGCGCCAGTGCAGCCGGGGCCCGGACATATTCATCAACTTCATCACAGGGACTTGAACTAATGCATGAAGTTGTATTCAATGTATCAGGAATGCGCCTGCCTACGGTCATGACAGTAGTGAACAGGGCTGTAAGCGCTCCGATCAGTATATGGAATGATCATCAGGATAGTATCTCACAGCGAGATACCGGATGGATACAATTGTATGCAGAGAACAGTCAGGAAATAAGCGATCTGACCCCACTGGCATATAAAGTGGCAGAAGATAAAGATGTGATGCTGCCTGCAATGGTATGTATGGACGGTTTTATCCTGTCCCATGTATTTGAACCTGTTATTTTATTAGAACAAGATCTGACAGATGAATATTTACCTCCTTATCGCCCTGAGCATTTCTTAGACACAAAGAATCCCAAGACATTCGGTTCATTTGCCGATCCTTCGGTTTATACCGAGTTCAGGTATATGCAGCAGATGGGAATGGATATAGCCCTTAAAAAAATAGAGGAAGCTGCAAAGGAGTTTACCAGGATATTCGGTCGTGACCACGGTGGACTTATTGATACATATAGAGCAGATGATGCCGATATCTTGCTTATGGCAATGGGTTCTGTAGTAGGTACTATTAAAGATGTAATAGATGAGGCCCGTAGTGATGGGATCAAAGTCGGACTGCTCAAGATAAGGTCGTTTAGACCTTTCCCTGTGGAAATTGTCCGCAAAACATTAGCAGATGCTTCTGTTATTGTAGTCCTTGATAAAAATATATCTATCGGGTTGAATGAAGGAGCACTATGTACTGAGGTTAAATCCTGTCTGTATAATACTGATATCAATACTCCTGTAATAGGCTTTATGCTGGGACACGGCGGCAGGGATATTCCTAAAGGGACTATCCACAATATTATAAACAAAGGCCGACATGTAGCAAAATCGAGTATTAAAGTAGAAAATGAATTTGTTGATCTTCGAGGTGATCTAATATGAGTAGACTGGCCCCGGGGCATAGAGGATGTCCAGGCTGTTGTGATGCTATGGCAGCTAATTTTGTACTGGAAGCTGCAGGTGATGATATAATAGTAGTAAGTCCGACAGGATGCCTGGAAGTTATGACAACCCCATATCCGGAATCAGCATGGGAAGTGCCCTGGATACATTCACTATTTGAGAATGCAGCATCTGTAGCTGCAGGTATCGAATCAGCACTAAAAGCACTAGGACGCAAAGGCAATACCAAAATAATAGCTCTTGCCGGTGACGGTGCCACTATGGATATTGGTACATTGGGACTATCCGGTGCTTTTGAGCGCGGTCACGATATTACTTACGTATGTATAGATAATGAGGCATACATGAATACCGGCGTACAGCGCAGCGGTGGTACACCATATGGTGCATCTACTACTACCAGTCCGACCGGGAAAGAGAGTTTTGGCAACCGCACACAAAAAAAGAACATGCCAGCTATTATGGCAGCCCACGGCGCACCTTATGTAACCACTACTTCTATCTCGTATCCCAAGGACATGATGCGTAAAGTAAAAAAAGCAGTAGATATTGAAGGACCTTGCTATATCCATGCACATGCACCATGTTCTACCGGATGGAGATTTGAATCTTCCAGGACAGTAGAGATAGGTAAACTGGCAGTAGAAACTGCATTATGGCCGTTATATGAAATTGAATATAGTGAAATAACTGGTGTGAAAAAAATAAAAAATCGAAAGCCAGTGGAAGACTACCTGAAAGCACAGGGAAGGTTCAAACATCTGTTCACTAAAGAAGGCGGAGAAAAAGAGATCGCCAAAATCCAGGATATTGCAGACTGGAACGTTAAGCATTACGAACTGGAATAAATGAAAAGGTAAAAGTCGTCGTTTATGAACGGGATATGAGGGGATAAATAACACACGACTTTTACCTAATCTATAATATTTACTATTATAGTTTATTAAGTTTTCTGACACTGTACTATTTTTCAGTGGTATATCAAGTATAACTTGATGTACTCAAGAAAATCCGACCGGAGGGAGGATTTTGTTCTATATATAAGCCTCGGGGGGGATTTGAACCCCCGACCTCGTCCTTTCAGGTGTCCTGCGGTATTATCCGCAGTCCATTACCAAGGACGCGCTACACCCCTAAGCCACCGAGGCATCTATTCTTATAACATGGCGGGCCCGGGGGGATTCGAACCCCCGACATTCGGGTTAGAAGCCCGACGCTATATCCTGGCTAAGCCACGAGCCCATAAGCATCTGTTAGTAAGCTAATTGGACTCTCAATAGCATTATATCCATAAAAAGTCTTTGGTGTACTCTGGTATTTTCACAGATTTTTTTAGTATATCAAGTATAGCTTGATATACTCTAGAAAATCCGAGCGTTAGCGAGGATTTTATTTTTATTTTGCTTCCAGATAAGTAATCTTATCGACCTCAACAATGCAAGGTTTCCCGATATTTAACTGCTCTACTTTTCGTACTCTGCCAAGTCCATACAATTCCAGTTGAAGTCGGGCTGCATAGGTTTCATATTCTTCATATATTATATCATTACTCTGGGTGACTCGATGAATAGCGATCTGCTTTTGATTGATCCTGGCTATTAGACCGTATGTTCCGGTACTGATGTCACTAAAACTGGTCTTAGTTAAAAAAACCAGACTTCCTATTTCCGCATCATGTATCGTGAAGAAATTATGCGGGCTATGAATCTCAATTGACTTTATACGGTTCTCTTGAAGATCCCTTAGTACATTAGATAATATTCCCGTAAGCGCCATATATTGCAATATAACACACCTTATCCATACATTGGAAACTCTCGTTTGGGTTGTTCACTTACTTCAGAAGTCTTCACCTGCTCAGCAAGTTTTTGCAGTTCCATTTCTATCTGTTCAGCCTGATCCATTAGATTATCAGTATCAATAGAAAGATTGAAAATATTATTTAACACGTGGATCACTGAAGCAGCTGCTTTTGGGTCCGGGTTCGGACTGTGTGTCTCACCTAATAAACTAATTCCCGGGATATTTCGCATATAACATTCTGCCATAATACTCCCGGAAATCCCGCTGATAGTACCTACCTGGAATATTTCCACATCATCTTTGATTCTTGAGAGCATTTTATCGCTAGTAGCTGCTCCGAATACTTTATTCTCTGATGTCATAGTGGCTATGCCAGCAATTGATATTATTTCTTTTACATTCACGGATTGCGCCCAGTCCATCAGTACCTTACTGACCTCATATGATATTGTCGGATGTATGGGTATGTCCGAGATGACTGTCAAAAAATTATGTTTCTGGCTTTCATAGATGCGCACAGGCATATTAATAATACCATTAAATAGTACCGCAATAGGTGGGAAATACTTGGATTCCACACTTCCTACATAATCCATTTCAAGTTCATCGATCAAATGCTGGGATGCAATATTTCCTACCAGTCCTATACCTGGAAAACCTTCTACAATAATTGGATCTGTCAAAGAAATAGGCTTTGTAACTACCTTAACATTGTGTCCATTTTCTGATTGTATATTTGAAACCATCTATTTCACCTTATTATTTGTTATAAATTTCTTATCGTAAATCATTTTACCAGCACAAACCTATATATTCTATCTCTTTACAGTGAATAACATTTCGTCCATCTATTACCAGTGGTCTGTGCATAACCTTAAATTCACTACAAAGACTGTTAAATTCCTTCCATTCTGTCATTATCAGGCAGGCATCGGTATTTTCAAGAGCCTGTACGGCACTGTCATAGTATGCAATATCCGGATAGATCTTTCGCATATTATCACAAGCCATGGGATCATATGAGGATACAATAGCACCTTTATCAATTAATGCTTTGATCACAGGGATCGATCTTGATTCCCTGATATCATCAGTATCATTCTTAAAAGACAGACCCAGCAAACTGATCTTTTTGCCTTTCAGGGGTCCTATTTTAGACTCCAGCATATCGATCATCAACAATGGCTGTTTCTCATTGACCTCAATAGCAGATTCTAGTAATCCGGGATCATACCCTAATTCTTTTGCTTTTCCTATAATAGCTTTTACGTCTTTGGGAAAACATGAACCTCCGAACCCTGCACCTGAGTTTAGAAATTGTGGTGAGATCCTGACATCCTTGCCCACAGCTTCCATTACCTGATATGTGTCAATACCAAGTTTTTTACAGATATTACCTATTTCATTAGCAAATGAAATTTTTGTAGCTAAAAAAGCGTTATTGGCATATTTTATCATTTCCGCAGTCCTGGGGTTTGTATGGGTGATCTCACAGTCAAGACGGCTGTAAAGGGATGAAACCAGGTCGTCTGAACGTTGGTCAACAGCACCTACTACGATCTTGTCAGGATGCTTAAAATCATAAATGGCTTTTCCTTCTCTTAAGAACTCGGGGTTCATAGCTGCACCAACATCAACGCCCACTTGTTTGCCAGAGGCCTCCTCGATTATTGGGATCACTATATTTTCGGTAGTTTCCGGTACTACAGTACTTTTCACTACAACTACATGAAAACTTTTCTTTGATGAGAGAGCTTCACCCAGGCTCTTACTGGCTGCTTTTATTATAGATAGATCAATATTACCCTGCGCATCCGATGGTGTTCCTACACATATGAATGATATATCCGTACTGGTCACAGCTTCATCATAATCAGAAGTAGCTCTAATGTTCTTACCTGCATGTTTTTTCAGGAGTTCTTCAAGTCCTTCTTCATAGATAGGAGGTTCTCCCCTGTTTATCATATCTACTTTTTGTGTATCTATATCTATACAAACTACGTTGTGACCCAGATCTGCAAAACAGGCTGCTGAAACGGTACCGACATATCCGGAACCAATTACTGATATGTTCAATCTATCATCCTCCATAATTATATCGTACAAACTTGCCAGGCATAATATTGCTGCCGGGCTCTATAATAGTACCTACGTTAAGCATACAGTTAATGCCAGTATGCACATTATCCCCCATGATAGTTCCAAGCTTTCTGCGTCCTGAATCCATTAATTCACCTTTGATCTTCACTTTTATATTTGCTCCGTCATGCCTTAAGTTAGCAACTTTTGTTCCTGCACCAAAATTGCAGTTTGTACCTATGATACTATCACCTACATAAGATAGATGACCTATATGTGTGCGTTCCATAATAATAGAGTTTTTGATCTCAACGGCATTGCCTATACGGACCTCCCTTCCAATACTGGTATATGGACGGATATAACAGTTAGGTCCGATATCACTTTTTGAGCCTATGATAACCGGTCCTTCAATATATGCACCGCTTCTGATCCTGGCACCTGTTTCTACAATCACAGGGCCCAGTATATGGGCTCCCTCCTCCACTTTACCCTTAATATCTTCAGTAATAGTAGTCAGGAATTCCGTATTCGCATCCAGTAAATCCCAGGGTCTGCCTATATCCAGCCACTTTTCTGTGATAATCTGGTAGCCCACATTGATTTTACTATTAATCATTTCCAGGATAGTCTGTGTGATCTCATATTCATTCCTGGATGATAATGATGTCCTCTTAATAAATTCAAACACTTCAGGCTCAAATATATAGATACCTGCATTGGCCAGGTTGGTAGGCGGTATTTCTGGTTTTTCATGCACACTGATCACATGACCATTTTTTACTTCAAGCACTCCGAATGCCCGTGGATTGTCTACTTCCTGTGCAGTCATGACTACAGGCTCGTTATGCGAGCACAGTGTCTTGATCCGGGCAGATGTGATCATGACATCCCCGTTCAGTACCAGGAACCGTTCATTAATTAAGGGCTCGGCCACACCGATAGCATTACCTGTACCAAGTCGCTCTTTCTGGACTACATATTCTATCCTGACACCAAAGGCCCTGCCATCTTTGAAATAATCTGTTATTGTATCACTATGGTAGCCAATTATAAGTACAATATCTGTTATATTTGCACCTTTAACCTGTTCGATCACATGCTGCAGGATTGGACAATTGCCAACAGGGAGCATTACTTTTGGTCGGTTTTTTGTGAGAGGACGCATACGTGTTCCCTCTCCGGCTGCAAGTATGACGGCTTTCATGCGGTTTATATTAGACTTAATATGCTATAAGACTTGACATGATCTTACGATAGTTAAAGGTGGAATAAGGGAGGATTTTGTTACTGTATATATTTTATAAAAATATATCTCAAGTAAATGCGAATGAAGTGAGCATTTTCTTGTTTAGCAATTGTTAAATATGAACATTGACATATAAGAGTTAACAGGAGTGGTTTTTTTATAGTATATCAAGTATAACTTGGTATCTCGAAAAGCTTCGGCTCTTCCGGAGCCCCAGGCGAAGATTATACGAATCTTCTGGTCTTCGGCTCTTCCAGAGCC
>JAIOQW010000252.1 GCA_021108405.1 Methanosarcinales archaeon | reverse complement strand
CCGATCTTCTCAGCCAGTTTAGCAAGTACTTCCTGACGCATTCCTTCTACAAACTTAATACTTCCAACCACCAGATGCCCACCGCCGTTAACGCCGGCGCCTGGTATTTCTTTACGCAACTCCTGCACCATAACAGGAATATTCATCAACACACCACGACTGCGCAGCACAGCAAAATCCGGTCCGAATCCCAGTGTAACAACAGGTTTATCAACATATTTCTTACAAAGCCTGTCATGTACTTCACCACTGGTCTTACCTGGCGGAGGGAAAGTGAACTTAAGCGCAAACTTTTCCACATCCAGCACATTGAGAAGTGCTCCGTTAGGTAGTTTCTGTGTCTTCACAGCTTGCATACATACATCCATTTGCGTATCAATTGCCTCATTAGCCTGCTTTACCAGCAACGGTACAAGCTGATTATGCCTCTCAAGTTTTCCAAGGTTCAGTATATCATAAGTAATACCCTTACCTTCACTGAACTTAAGCCAGAATGCCTCATAATCCAGTGCCAATGCCATATCCGTTACATCCTCAAGACTGTATCTTGACGCTACAAGAGCAATATATGCCTCTGCCTCGGGAGCTTGTGACCTGTCACCAACTGCAGAGACCGCTGCAAGGTGTTGAACCTCTTGTGTCACATCAGGATTGATCATCCTGGCGATCTCCACACCCATCATCCCGGTCGTTATTCCAAAATCACCGCCCGCATGAGCAGGGTTCACATGTCCAAGTAAATACTGGTCCACAATATCGTCAGGATGGTGATGGTCCACAACCAGCATATCCATTCCATAAACCTTTGCCTGCAACATAGCAGATACATCCTCCTCAGTAGACCCATTATCCATTAGCAGGATCAATGGGAGTTTCTGGCCATGCCTTTCATTGTCTGTTAAAGCAAAAGTAATATCCCTGGTAATATCCATCATCTCATAGAAAGGAGCTTTACTGGGAGAGCGCCTGTAGAAATGATATTCAGCATCAGATCCACCTACTTCCTTGATCAAAGGTATTATTGCCCTCTCAACAGCAATTGCAGAAGTAATACCATCTGCATCAGCATGATGCCGCAATACAATAGGTCTTGAATGATAAATAGCCTTACGTATCTCTTTAGCAACCAGACGCATCCTGGGTCTCAATGATTCTAATATCGGACTTTCAACTAAAAATTCGATCTCATGAGGTTCCGAGCGCTCATCTATCGCTTTTTCGATCTCTTTCTCGATAATGGCGGCATCTGCACCCCACAGGCGCCGTATCTCACGTATCTCTATCTGCAGTTCAGTATTTCGTTGGTTGAGCTCTCCTATCACTCTTACGATCATATCAGATTCGATCTCAGGGTAGGAACGCTGACCTGCCTTTTCAAAAGCTGCACATGGTACAGTTTGGGTCTCATCTGCAATAGTGAATATTGTAGGTCCGCCGGTCTGCTTTACCTGGATGGTCTCACCCGAGATGTGTACAAGTTTATTAATATGATCCTTAAGGTCTGATATCCTGGTACGTGGTATATCTTTCTCTACCATAACGATCTGGTATTCCTGAAAACTTTCAGGAACCAGATCGATATTACCACTGGATGTTATACCTTTTATCCTGACAAGTACGGTCTGTCCTACCTCAAGCGGTTTGTCCTGGTTTTTATTATGTACAAGACCCCTGGTATTGGAATTCAGGTTGACAAATGCACCGAAATTAGCCAGGTTATCCACCACACCTTCATAGACCTTATCTACCTCAAGATCAGATACATCACAAGCAGGAGTTAATGTAAAGACCAGTGGTTTTTTTGCACAGGAAACACACATATCTTTTTGCAGGTCATCATTGGCACCAAGAGGTTTACCACATACACGGCAGTTAACTATCACACCCTTGCCACCGCATATTTCGCATTTCTGCTTAATAATAATTGTACCTGAACCATCGCATGTTTGGCATTCGGACCCACCCTGTATCAGTACTTCCATATCTTTGGTGGTCATTTTAGTCAGGTCCAGACTCCTGGCTTTACCAGATCCTTTACAATCAGGACATTGTTGGTTTGAGGTTTCCTTAGTTCCTGAACCCCCACATGCTTCGCATTGTTGTGTCATGATCCTTAAAATTTACGTTCTATTAAATAATCAGCCAGAGCCAGCAAGATCTCCTTTGCCTGCGTATCAGGCAATATATCCAGTCTTGCCTTTC
Organism: Methanosarcinales archaeon; assembly: GCA_021108405.1. GTDB lineage: Archaea > Halobacteriota > Methanosarcinia > Methanosarcinales > Methanocomedenaceae > Methanomarinus. The sequence goes on along the minus strand of JAIOQW010000252.1, from coordinate 8,825 downwards.
CATCATTTATATAATTGTTAGCTGTTTTTATAGCATAGTCAATGGAACCGGAATCTTCGAGGGTCTTCAAAGCCTTTTCAATCTCTTTTCTGCTGGCATTTCCTTTCCCGAATACATCAAGTGTAACATTGTTCTCTTTGGCATGAAGATAAATCAGGGTTTTTTTACCTTCCATAATGTCGCTACCCCTTACTTTGCCAAGTATATCTTCAGGTGTTATCAGGTCAAGTACATCATCAAATATCTGGAAACCCACACCTATTAACCGCCCATAATCCCATAGGGCTTGAGCCTCCTTATAAGTACCACCACCCAGAATAGCACCTATTTTTGCAGATGCTGCAAATAACACACCGGTCTTCTTCTCCACCATCTCTATGTACTCTGCCTCAGAAATATTATCCTCTAACTCAAAACTAATATCCAGCCACTGCCCTTCACATATCTCTGTACAGATAACGGACATTAATGTCAGGCATTCAAGCATCCGGACAGGTTCTGCTTTATTCTGTCCGAGGATATAGAACGACTTGGAATATAAAGTATCACCAGCCAGTATAGCTCCTGATAGACCCCATTTTACATGCACTGATGGTAAACCCCGCCTTAGCTCATCCTGATCCATGATATCGTCATGTATTAATGTGAAATTATGAACAAGTTCAACAGCAGTAGCGGCAGGAAGTACATCTTTTGGATTACCACCTACTGCTTCGGTTGCCAGAATAAGAGTAGCTGGACGTAAGCGTTTTCCGCCTGCATCAAACAGGTAGCGCATGGCAGAGTAAAGTTCATCCGGGTGTCCTATGGGCAGTAATTCTACAATGGCCTTGTCTACCAGTGACCCCCGTTTACTAATCTCTTTGATCAGATCCATAATAACCATATTATTCAAGAAGTATCTCTTCACCGTTTCGCATTATATGTATATTCTCACCGAAAACGTATCCGGCATCTTCTGCCATTTCCATATAGTTACCATGCATAATAATATCTCCATGTGCAGGTATTACCTGTTCGGGTTGTATCATCCTGAGAAGTTCCCAGTGGTCTTCTTTATATGCATGACCTGATACATGAACATTGTCATATATACGAGCACCCTTCATTTTCAGTTTTGTCTCTAAAGAATAACGGTTGGCCCGTGTCATGGGATTAGGTATCACGTTTGCAGAAAAGACCACTTTATCTCCTTTATCAATCTTATAATCAGTGCTATTATTAGCTATCCTTGATAAAATGGCACCGGGTTCTCCTTGATGCCCTGTGATTATAGGAAGGTATTTTTCCTTACCTTCATTATTTATTCGTTTAAGTGCCTTATCAATAGAATTACGCATACCATACATTTCCAGATTATCAGGGAACTCTAAAAATCCCATCTTTTGAGCACTACCCACATACCGCTCCATAGACCTACCAAGCAATACAGGTATCCGTCCCATCTCAACAGCAGCATCAATGATTGATTTTATTCTGGCAATATGGGATGAAAAAGTAGTCACAATTACTCCTGATCTACTTTCTTCCGTACCCAGCAATACATCAGTGACCATATCCGCAGCTATTTTTTCAGAAGGGGTCTTACCTGAAAGCTTTGAGTTTGTACTTTCTGTGATCATTGCGACCACTCCTTCTTTTCCGATCTGTCGTAGTCTATTAAAATCAGGTTTTTCGCCTATAACAGGGGTTCGGTCTATCTTGAAATCATTGGCATATAGTATGATCCCTTCCGGAGTATGTATTGCAGCAAAGGCAGCATCGATGATGCTGTGCTGTACCCTGATCAATTCAATAGATATTTGCGGACTTACCTGATACATACTACCTGTTGTAAGACTCTCTACTTTATTCTTTACCTGATACTTCTTTTCTCCTTTTATCTGCTGCTTGATAAGTTCGGAAGTATATGGTGTGGATATGATAGGTGCATCATATCTATGGGCCAGTTTCGGAAGAGCCCCTATATGATCAAGATGCCCGTGGGTACAGACAATAGCCTTAACAGTACCTTCTACTTGTTTCATTACAGTATCATCAGGGATCACACCCATGTTGATGAGATCTTTTGAATTCTTCCTATCGATCTCTACATCTTCATGTATCTGTACTCTATCAAGTCGAAGTCCCATATCCATTATAATAATTTCTTCTCCCACTCTGATCGCAGTCATATTTCGGCCCATTTCATTATAGCCGCCGACTGCTACAATTCCTATATTTTTCATAAAATAATTATCTCCTGTTTCATCTTTATTAACGTTTGGCGAAGTGCTTTGTGTTATAACCACGTTCGTTCAGATACTTCGCTGTTTTCCCTGTGATCACTACTCGTGATTGCATAAGGTCTTCAATATTATCATATCCGGTAAGGAACATAACCACTTTTAATTCTTCCAGCATGGTCCTTAATCGTTTTACTACTTCTTTTGACCCATTTAGTGCCGGTCTGATCAGTGGAAGTGCCGTACCACACAGGCTAGCTCCGATAGCTAACGACTTTGCAATATCCATACCTGTACGAATACCACCTGTAGCTATCACAGGTACTGATATACTACTTTCAATTACACTTACGGAAGTAGGTATACCCCAGTCCCAGAACAAATTCCCCAGACCTTCACAACGCTCAGCTCCCTGCTCTTTAGCCCTGTATACTTCCACACCCGCCCAACTGGTCCCACCGAGTCCTCCAACATCTATTGCTGAAACCCCGGCATCACACAGCACCTGTGCTACCTCATGGCTAATACCGCAACCTGTTTCTTTTACTATCACCGGAATATCCATACTCTGGCAAACCTGCCTGATAAGTTCAAGACCACCCAGTGCATTTGTATTGCCTTCGGGTTGGACTGCCTCCTGCAGGAAATTCAGGTGGATTGCAATAGCATCGGCATCGATCATCCCGACTGCCTGCTCGACGCCTTCTATGCCGTATTCCTGAATCTGGGTAATACCCAGGTTCCCGAATACGAATATATCAGGTGCAGAGTCTCTTACCACTCTAAATGAATCTTCTAAAGCAGGATCTTCCAGAGCAGCTCTCTGGCTTCCTACACCAATCCCTATTTGCATTTCCTCAGCTGCAAGAGCAAGAGCCCGATTCACTTCCAATGTATCCGGATGACCTCCGGTCATGGATGATATAAGCAGTGGAAATGCGAACTGTTCCCCTAAAAAATCTATGGTTGTTTCGATCTTATCCATATTGATCTGGGGTAGTGCATTGTGTATAAATGAAATATCATCGAACCCGGTACGTCTATGACCATGATCATCCCTGTGGGATTCAACTTCATGTGTGGCACATAGAGTAAGGTGTTCTATCTTTCTGTTTGAAGTATTCATTTTATCTATTTATTATTGCTAATATTATTACTAATATTCTATTATTGACTTTGTGTATCCATTCGTATATGAGTACCTATGGATATTCCTTCTAAGAATTTTCTAATGTTTCCAGGTATAGCACCATTGAATATCCTGCTTTCGATATTTGCCGTATCGGCAAGCTCAACAAGTTCCTGTACTTTTCCCAGCATACCACCGGTCACATCCGTATGGGATGATCCTGTAATATACACACGTATTTTATCAAATGTCCCGGGGGTTATGGAAGGGATCGTTATTCCCTCATCATCCAGGACTCCTTCGGTATTGCTTCCTACCCCTATTTTATCAGCACCCAGTTTATCAGCAATATATGAGATGATCTGGTCACCACTTAAAATGTCTATGCCTTTCACAGTATCCATGACTACATCGCCATGCAGGACAGGCACTAACTTTTGGTCCAGCATTACCCTGATATGGGAAAAAAACATCTCATTGATGCGTCCGTCCTCAAGCAGGCAATTACAAAACGGATGAACCGGGACTCCAGGTACTCCTTCAGATGCCAGGGCCTTGATCATCATAGTATTTAATATTTTAACGCTACAATGTGTTTGTATCAGACCTCTTGCATCGAATCGTTCTGTCAACCTGAACTGTCTGGCAAATATATGACCGAATGAACCGGCACCATGTACTAAAATTAGATTGTCATAAACCCCAAAAATCTCCCTGGCAATTCTGTTGATCTCTTCAGGTAATGCTCTGGGAATATGACTTGATCTATCAGTGATAATGCTTCCGCCTATCTTAAGTACTGTAATACCTGTCATTCAACTTTCACTCCGTAAGGAGTTGCATGAGTGATAAAAGCCTGTCCTCCGGCTGACTCAATGGCCCAGGCTACTTTTTCCGGTTGATCGGTGATAGCAACCATACAACCGCCACCACCTGCCCCGGTGGTCTTTGCACCCCATGCACCAGCTTCCCGGCTGGCCCAGGTAAGATTGGAAAGCTCATTGGAACCCACATCAAGTGCGTCAAGCAGGCCATGGTTAATATTCATAAGACGGCCAAGTGCGTGGTAATTTAAGTCCATGATCAATCTACTTCCATAGTCTGCAAGCTTGCCGATGGCACTTATCACCGGGTCAATAGTATCAGGATATGCCTGCTTCAGGGTGTTGACATTGGCTACCAGTTCACGTGTGGATGAGAAATTGCCTGTATTACCTATCACAATATGACATTTAGGTAAAGTAAGTCTCTGTCTGTCCGGTATGGTGATCACACCACCCATAGTAGAGACAAACGTGTCGGTAGGACTTGCAGCACCCTGGAGTGTACGTTCTATCTCATAACCCATATCAGCAATTTCTGATAAAGTGTGATTGGTATCAAAACAAATACTCAGTGCATAAAGTGTTGCAATAGTAACCGCTGCCGAGGAACCCAATCCTGACCCTACGGGCAGTTCTGATGTTATATCTATTTTAACACCTGTAGGGATGAAATCCTTCATCTTCCGGATGCACTGTGTCACATACGGGTGCTTTTTATCATCCAATCCGCTATATCCGAGACTGGAATTAATAATGAAATCACCTGATGGTTGCACAGTCACTCCGGTACGCAGGTTTATTGCTGCTGCAATAGCCTTTTTTCCATATACTACTGCATGTTCACCGGAGAAATATATTTTACCCGGAGCACTACAGGTTGTCATAACAAAGAACCATTATTCAATTATGATACCTGCATATCCGACCACACCGGTGGTATCGCCAGTCACGTCTCCACTGGTGGCATAGTTGAGCAGGGTACCTGTTGATGCACCCAGGGCTTTTGATACACCCAACATAACAGAGATAGGTCCATAACCACATACACTTGCATTTCGCTCTGTCAAGCGGAGGTAGAATTCATCTATATCCAGGTCAAGTATGGATTCGATCAGATAACTATCAATATCCCTGGCCATACTATCAGGTATATAATGACTAAAATCACTTGAAGCAATGACCACCACACTTCTATTAAGTTTTTTGACAGCCTGTACTATTTGATCTGCTATTTCCAAAGCTGTTTCTTTATCCTGCAGGCCCATACAGATGGGTACTATTGAAAAATCATGAGAGAAATGGTATTGTAAAAATGGTAACTGTACCTCGATAGAATGTTCATATCGGTGTGCAGCCTCATCAAGATCAATTATACCTCCCCCAATCATTCCCGCCAGTTCCTTATCGACCGGGACCTCCTGGAACGGAGTACTCCATGCCTCCCGAGATACTGCTACCATTGACCCAGAACCAGTATGATTGGGACCAATTATAATATATGTCTCAACTTCAGGTAGAACTGTATACACATATGCAGCAGTAGTACCTGAATAAGTATATCCCGCATGTGGCACTATTGCTCCAATTGCACTGCCGGGATCTCCTGATACTGTTGAGAAACATCTATTTAGTTCCCGCTTTAAATATTTTGGTTCGCCGGGATAGAATTGCCCTGCTACTGTTGGTCGTCTCAAATCGCATACCCCTGTTAATGGATTTATCTATAACTCAGTCTCGAAGTCTTCCAGTGAATAATTAAACGGGATCTCTTTATTTGCTGCGGTCTGCTTGGCCATTAGCCAATAGACAAGTGAAAGGGCTTTGCGTCCTTTATTATTCGTTGGAATAACAAGATCTACATTGGATGTGGAATTATTGGTATCGCATAATGCAATTACCGGAATTCCGATTTTAACTACTTCGCGGATCACCTGGCTATCTCCATGAGGGTCAGTCACCATAACTATGTCAGGTTCCGTATATATATCAAGATTCGGATTTGTAAGAGTTCCGGGTATAAATCTACCGATCATGGACTTAGCTCCTATAGTCCTGGCAAACATATTTACCGGACGATGACCGTATTGCCTGGCAGACACTACTAATATCTTGGTAGGATCATATCGTGCAAATAATCCTGCTGCCATCCGTATTCTTTCATCAGTGGCCTGGATGTCCAGTACATATAATCCATCTGTCCTGACCCTATATACAAATTTCATCATATCTTTGGTTTTCTGCTGGGTACCGATATGGATCCCGGCAGCAAGAAAGTCATCAAGAGGCACAATTGACTCATATTCGACATTCTTTACTATATCATTTTCAGTCTCATTCTCCATTTTTTCACCTTATGGGAAATATTAATTTAATTTAATTTAATTGTTAATCTATAGCTTGGTGATTCTTTTAACAGTAATTGGTATTATACCTGCCTCAAGTTCACGGTCCGCAATATCAATAGGTTCTCCTGAATCATCTTCCAGAAGTACAGGTGCACCCATGGATATTTGCAGTGCACGTGCACCTATGATTCTTGCACGTTCATAACGTGTATAATTTTCAACGTTCAAACAATTTTCACCTCTAATAATAAGTAATCCGGAAATTAAAGTGGGGTTGCTGAGATTCGAACTCAGGTTGCGGCGTCCCGAACGCCGTAGGATGGTCCAGGCTACCCTACAACCCCTACTGGTATGGCGCGAAAGTGTCTACCAGTGGAATGTGGGTAAGAAGCATCCTGCGACAGCAGTACCTCTCAACTTCCAGATCATCCAGGATAATTCCAGGATCTTCATGCTCTGCAATACGTCTGGTATATTCTTCCCATTTGCTGGAAATAATACTTCCGCATGTGAAACATCGTACAGGGATCATTTATATTCCTTCATCTATATGATTTCTGATATCTGGCCCTTGCTCCGGGTCCACCAAACTTCTTTGTTTCTTTCTGTCTGGAGTCATTAACTACAAGATTCCTATCATAACTTAGCATGGCATCTTTAAGTGTAAGGTCCCCTGTCCATTCTATAAGGCCTTTCCCAATAGCAGTTCTTACAGCATTTGCCTGTCCAATTACGCCTCCGCCATTCACGTTTACATTAATATCGATCTTCGAAGTAATATCATTACCTGCAAGGATCAAGGGTTCTAAGATCTTGAGTTTTGCTATTTCAGGCTCATATATCTCAATAGGTTTCTTATTAATCCTTATACGCCCTGCCCCTTCTTTGAATGTTGCCCTGGCAATAGCAGTTTTCTTTTTTCCTGATGTATTAATAATCTTGACCATATATTTCCCTCCTGATCAGAATCTTGCACCCAATTTTGTGCAGAGTTCATTCAGTCTTACATATTTTATTGAAGATAGCCGTTTCATATCTGCCTCTGTAATTGATATGGTTTCTTTGTTACGTATGGATTCCGGTACTCCTATATAGGTCTTAAGTCTGGACATGGCATCCCTTCCTCTTGCTTTTTTATATGGGAGCATACCCCTTATCGTCCGTTTTACAATCTGGTCCGGACGTTTGGGGAAATAAGGCCCGAACTCTTTTGCACCCCGGTCAATAGACTGTTTATATTCATTAAAGGTGGTTACCTTACCACCGGATATTACGGCCCTCTCTGCATTGACTATTAAGATCTCTTCGCCGTTAAGAAGTCGTTTAGCTACAATACTGGAAAGCCTTCCAAGTATCAAACCTTCTGCATTAATAATTGTCATTTTATTAAAACCTCACTGCATTATCTTAACACCTGATCCACTGGGATTTATTTCTACCAGTTGTTCAATGGTGAGGCAACTACCGCCTTTATTATTGATTTTTTCTAATGCACTATCACTGAAATTCAATGCTGCTATTGTTACTTTATGCTCAATACTGCCTGCACCCAATACTTTCCCTGGTACTATGACCGTATTGTCTTCAACAGTATGTCTATTTATTTTGCTCAGGTTTATCTGGGCATAATTTCTTGCTGGGCGTTCCAAACGCTTTGCAATATCACGCCAAATACGTACATTATTTTCACGAGATAGCGTCTTAAGATCAGTAATAAGTCCTATCAGACGCGGGTTTGTCTTTTTGATCATTCTTTTCAATCGATGTTCCTCCGTATTACCCCCTATCGGGAGCTGACTCACGCATTCTTGGTGCGTTCGGACCTGATTGGCCCATATGCCAATGGAATAAGAAAATTCCTTTGAATATAGTTTATTGTGGCTCTCAAACTACCTGTCAATATAAATAATTTATTACCAAAACTCCCACCGAAATGTTTAATAGTTATTGGAATAATATTTTATGTAGTATATCAAGTATAATTTGACATACTTAAGAAAATCCGAGCATTAGCAAGGATTTTGTTCATAGAGGGTAGTAAATATGAAAAAGCATGATTTTATCAATGTTCCTAAGATGGACTATATCCAGACATTGGATTTTATTTCAAAAAATGTAATTACTCCTGAGGCGCCGCGTTCGGATGTCAGGGAATTAAATCTTGAAAACCTTATGGTACATCTGGGCGGAACAAAAGGTGAGATAGATAATCTCTCACGTACTAATATCATAAAAAGAAAAAAGTGACACACTTCAAACTATAAATGCGAGGTCTTACTTGTGCCTATGCACCATAGAGCTG
>JAIOQW010000198.1 GCA_021108405.1 Methanosarcinales archaeon | reverse complement strand
GAAGAATGTAGTGACTTATATTCACTTAATAGTGGCAGACCTGTAACAAACACGCTTGAAAGGATGTTTCGTTCAGCAATGGGTAAATTATTATTTGTGAGTTGCCTTATTTTATTCGTTGATAGGACTTTTTAATAATATCATGAGCACTATGACACATATAATTTGGTTTAACTACGAATTGATTCGTAGTTATAACCTGCAGCCCCTTCTGCAACACAAACCAGCTCTTTAGTATACGGATGTTTCGGCGAATAGATAACATCAGACCTTACTCCCTGCTCTACCAGATCCCCTCTCGCATTACGAATATCCGGTCACTAACCTTTCTTGCAAACGCTGGAACGAATCCGTCCGCATCCTTCCAGACGAGCGTATCGAAGATTAAACTCATCTGTATATAACCGCTGCCACGTGAGTAGTGCCCGTGCGGGGTCGGGTATCCAAAGTCTCCCGACGGATCAGCAATCCGTATCATATCTGCTCCAGCCGCCGCAGTGGCAGAGACTGCCATGATGAGCAGAAGAATGGTTGCAATTGTTTTTCGTTGAATCTCATAAAAAATCAACATTTAAGAAGAATGAACACTGATTAAAGTAGGGCAACTATACAAATACAATTTTTTTAGATAAAATTATAGAAGTGAGATGTATTATTAAAAATACTGATAAAAAAATGAGTATTAATATTAATAACCCACCATATTGGATTATCTGACTGCTTGAACCATCGATTTAAACCCATTTTCTCTACTAGTGTCCTCAAAGATATATATTGGCTGAGCATATCCAGACATTGGGACCATGTATCCAAGTTTCACTGAATTTATTTCAATGTTGCTTAATTCAGGCTCATTTCTCCTCATCGTCCGTCCTTTTCCATTTTTTAATTCTTGGATTGCTTCTTCAGGGGTTTTAAGATTCATATCCTTCAAGTACACAAGTTCGGGCCATGATTTCTTAAATCCACTGATATACCCATTGTCACTGACATAAACTTTTATGCTGGTGCCTGTACCAATCGTTTCATATCCATTCAATTTTCTACCAAACATTACCTGCCTGTTAACTTCTTTGTATTCCAATAATTCATCAGTGTTTTTGTCACGTACTGACATATCATCTGTTACGACTTGCAGCATGTAGGCATCTCCGGGTAGCATTTTTATTTTTTTTAGGAAATCGCTTGCAATAATTACTGCTTCAGATTCAGGAGGGAGATTCTCTGACACTTTAAAAATTTTATCGGTATCTGTGTAGTCTATTTGTCCAGACAATGTATCGGCATCTATCACCTTAGCATTGTCCACCAGTCCTATTTTGTTATTATATTCCCCCGGACTACCTTTTAAACCTAGTTTATCAGCCAGTCGGTGGACATCGCTTATAGATATATTGCTCGGTTTCACCCTAAATACTTGCATAGTTTTAGGTACATTCGATATGTGTGCTGTAGGACCAATTGTAATACTACCAATAGGGGATTCTGCCTTTGGAACTACAGGACCACTGAGTGGAAGGTCTTCAGCAGTTAAGTCCTCTACATTCAAATCTTTAGTACTAAATTTACTATCAGTTGCTTTGAAGTCATTTAAGATTACAAAACCACCCACCAGCAAAATTACTACAAATATACTCAACATTTTGATTTTCATTTTTTTACCTCCTATACATTGTGTGACCATATAGTGTAGCTGTTATCAACTGGTGAAAAACTCCATACACTACTTTTCTTGTACTTGATAGTTTAATCAATACATGTAATTGAGATCGTCGGAAAAGCCCACATTCCAAGGCAATTTAACTTATGAAATAAATATAACACACTACAGCATATCGTTTTACTTGCTAACATTGTTCAAAATGTTCCACTTTTATCACATTTCCGACAGTCTCGTCATAAGTACTATGACATATATAATTTTTCATTTGTGATCTGTTAAGCATTTTATCATGATTTTGGTGGCGACTTGAAATAAGTCAGCATAGCGATTTTAGAATTGAATTAACGATATAACAGCGACAAAGTAACACGTATTTGAAATTTTGAATCTTAACCGATCACAAATGTATAATTTGGTTTAACTACGAATTGATTTGTAGATATAACCTGCAGCCCCTTCTGCACCATAAACCAGCTCTTTAGTATACACATGTTTCGGCGAATAGATAACATCAGAACTTACTCCCTGCTCCACCAGATCCCCCTCTCGCATCACAAAGATCCGGTCACTGACCTTTCTTGCAAGCGCTATGTCATGTGTGATGAAGAGCATTGTCATGCCTCGTGTGTTCTGCATCCTCATCAGTAACTTCAGAATCTTTGCCTGAACACTCGGATCGAGGTATGCGGTCGGCTCATCCGCAATAAGTAGCTTTGGGTCAGTTATCAATGCTCTGGCGATCGTGACCCTCTGCAGTTCCCCGCCACTCAACTGATGCGGATATTTTTTAAGGAAGATATCATCACTCGGAAGATTTATCTCATCCAATGTATGTTTTACCTTCCTGATCATCTCCTGTTTTTCAATCTTGCCCTGGATCTCCAGAGGTTCTCTTACGATTTTGAGGACATGAAATCTAGTATTCACAGCATCCAGAGGGTCCTGGAAGATCATCTGCACATCTTTGTGGAACCTCTTCGCATCGATCGCATGAATCTCTTCGCCATCATAGAATATCTCGCCTGAATCCGGTTTGAATATCCTGGTTACTACTTTTGCAAGTGTTGATTTTCCACATCCTGTAGCTCCGACCAGCGCAACGATCTCGCCTACCTGAAGTTCGAACGAGATGTCGTTTAAGGCTGCAACCGTTCTGCTCCGATTCCTTGATCTATTCTGGTACTCCTTGTTCAGGCTGTTGACCTGGAGAAGTGTGTGTATCCCGCCCCTGTGACATGCGATCCTGCGATAGGTCCCTCCGTCGCCATCTTGACTCCCATCTTCACCCCTCACTCTGCATCCGGTAAGTTCCGGGGGTCTCTCTTCACATATCGCAATTTTCTGCGTGCATCTCGTGCTGAAGCGGCAGCCAGTCGGAAGGTCGTACAACGTTGGCATCTTACCGCGGATTCCCTGCAGATCTTTTGTGGTGTCCATGAACGGGTGAGCCCTGAGAAGATCCCGGGTATATGGGTGACGCGGATCTTTCAGCAAGAGATCGGTCTTTCCAGCTTCCATCACTCTTCCCGAGTAGAGCACAATGAGATTCTCGAGGCTTGCTACTGTGCTGGCATCATGCGAAATTACGAGGAGTGATCGTTCTTCTTTGATCCGGTCAAGCAGTCCGAGGATCCGTCTGCGGGTCAGAACGTCTAACGATGCCGTAGGCTCATCCATTATAATGAGTTCGGGGTCGTTTGCAAGCGCCATTGCGATCAATACTTGCTGCCGCTCCCCACCGCTCAACTCCACCGGATACGCGTTTAATTTGTCAGAGTCAAGCCCGACCTCTCTGAGCAATAGAGATGCCCTCTCCTGTGCCCCTATCTTAGAATCCAGACCGTGTTTTGTGATGGGTTCAGTTATCTGCTCTTCTACAGTATACGCCGGATTCAGCACGTTTCCAGTATTCTGCATCACCATCGAGATCCTGTTCCACCGGACGACCCGCATCTCTTCATCCGTCAGATCGAGCAGGTTCACCCCGCCAAACCGGATCTCTCCTGAGACCTCTCCTCCGGACAAACCCATCACCGCCATTCCCAGACTCGTTTTTCCTGAACCGGATTCTCCTATTATTCCGATGCTCTCCCCTTTCTTGAGATAAAAGGATATTCCGTCCAGTACACGAATAATACCCGACTCCACAAAATCAGCGGTGTATTGCAGGGTCAGGTCGTTGATCTCAAGCACGTTTAGAACCTCCCTGAGCTCATAGACCTGTGTCTTAAGTCTATCGTCTCCTCGAAGTAATATCCTACCAACGAAAAACCGAGTATCGTAAGAGCCAGCAGTATGCCGGGCGGGAGGAGCCACCATAGCCATGTGCCCATATATGCAAACTCCATCGCATGGTGCATCAGAAGCCCCAGGCTCTTGGTGGTGGGATCAAATATTCCAATAATGGCAAGCCCTGCCTCCATAAAGATTGCGTATCGGGCGCGTATGATGAATCCTGCAAGCATGATCGGGTACAGGTCCGGAATCAGATGTTTTACAGTGAGATATCCATTTCCTGCTCCGAAATTTCTTGCAGCGCTTATGTACCCCCTCTGCTTTAGTGATAGTGTCTGGGCATAGAACGTCCTTGCTCCGTACTGCCATGAGAGCAGAGAAAGAATCAGTATCAACTGGAAAAGGTTTGGCTGCAGGTATGCGGCAACGAGGATGATCACAACAATCGACGGGATTGCTATTGCAACATCCGTAATCCTCATCAGGATACTCTCTATGATCCCACCGGAGATGCCTGCATAAACGCCGATCAGCACACTCAAGAGAAGGGAGATCGCAGATACCGATAATCCAAAGGTAAGAGAGGTTCTGGCACCGTACATGAGTTCACTCAAGATATCCTGTCCGATAGCGTTTGTACCAAGAGGGTGCACAGACGATGGTCGCTGCAACGGGGTTGAAGAGTAGTCCCATGGGTCAAACCAGCAGATAAAGGGCGCAAAAGCCGCAATTAAAAAGATCAGGACGATCAATGTAAGCCCGATGGTTGCACCCCTCGATCTGAGAATCAGTGGTTTATACATGTCGTATCCTCGGGTCTATTCGTGGATAGAGTATATCCATTGTGAAATTGATAGCAAGAACTGAGATCGTAACGATCAGGAGTATGCCCTGGATCAAGGGCAGGTCGCGTGTTAAAAGCGCATCGTGTAGCAGATACCCAATACCAGGGTATGTGAACACAGCCTCGATTATAAGTATTCCCGCAACGATCTGGCTGATCTGGATGCCTATGCGTGTAAAGACTGGCAAGAGTGCATTTCGTGCAGCATACCGATACCTGATGGTCCTATCATCTAGCCCTTTGAGCATCCCTGTTTTTATGAATGGTTCGTTTATAACACTGATGATACCGCCCCTCATCAGAAGATATATCCATGAGAGTTCACTCACGCAGAGCGCTGTTGCAGGCAATATCAGATGTCTGGCGACATCAATAGCGTACTCGCTTCCCGTGTAGCCAGCATAATGAGTGATGGCACCGCCTGCAGGAAGGACTTTGAGATTCAGAGCAAAAATGATGATGAGAATCATCCCTATGAAGAATCCGGGTATCCCGTTTATGATTGAAAAAATTGCGAAGAGATATCTGTCAAGCCGTTCCCCCCGTCTCCATCCCGATTCGATGCCAAGGAAGAGTGCAATGGTGATTGCACCAAAAAGCGCGGTTCCGACAAGGAGAATCGTCCATGGAAGCGCACCTGCCACGATATCTATCACAGGCGCCTTGCCAGCATAGGAGTACCCGAGATCCCCGCTTGCTATAGAGTACAGGTAATGTAAAAACTGGCTCCAGATCGACTGATCAAGGAGATATTGTGCCCTGAGCTGCTCTCTTAATTCAGGAGTCAATGCGACCAGTTCATTTCCGTAGATCGCATCGATCGGGTCACCGGGCATTAACCGCGGCATGACAAAATTAAGGATGATGAGCGCCATAAAGGCGATCACATACTCAATCAAACGCTTACCAAACATCCTACTATCTTCTCAGCAGATATACGACAAATATAAATAAAAGCACTACAGGTGCCGGTAGCATTGGCGTTTCGGTTGCTGATGCCGACTCCGATGTCCTCGACTCTTCAGGTGCGTCTCCTTCGGTCCTGGGAGATGCCAGTTCACCTGAATCCCGGACAAGGGATAGCTTGTTCAGCGGAAGCCTGAGTCCATTTGCGATCCCCTCCTTTGTAAAGTACCATTTGGTTTTATCGTTGGCTGCATAATAATAGTCAGGATAGTACAGCGCAATCGCAGGAAGGTCTTTGGCGCATAGCTTCTGTATCTCATGCACGATCTCCATCCGCTTATTTTTATCCATCTCGTGGAGTTGTTCTTCCAATTTGTCGTTTAATTCTTCGTTCTCGAAGTATCTCGCACTCCATGAAGTGTTGCCCTGCAGCAGATTGATGAGCGTCTTAGGATCCGCTTTCAGAAGACCGTGTCTGGATAGTGCAATATCAAAATTCCAGTTTTTGACCTGTGAGTCAAGGGTCGTCAGTTCCAGCGCCTTCACAGTAGTCGGAATGCCGAGCTCTGTAAGCTGCATCTTTAGTATCTCTGCCAGTTTCGTCTCTTTGGCGATTATGACCAACTCCAGTTGAAGTTTCTCGCCGTCTTTTTCATAAACACCATCGATCAGCTGGTAACCAAGCGATTCTAGAAGTTCCCTTGCTTTTTCAGGGTTATGGGCATATGCGGGCTGGTCATCCGTGTACCAGTCGCTCTCAGGCGGAAGAAAACCTAGACTGGCTTGTGATCCATAGCCCCGTCCTGCTTTCTCCACGAGTTCGGTCCTATTGATGCCGTATGCCAGAGCCTGTCTGAACTCTGTTCTGTTGAACGGTTCCTTATGATGGTTTATCATCAGCTTGTGGTTCCAGAAGCATGACCCATACACCGCCGTAAATCCGTTCTGTTCCAGTGTTTCAATCGCTTCGGGTTTTACTGGCGCCATATCAGCGTCCCCGTTCTGTAGTACGACCTGACCATCTTTTGCCTTGATAAATACAACCTTCTCGAATTTCGGTTCTCCGCGATAATATTTGTGGTTTGCATGATATAGATATGAGGAATGTTCCCTGCTGTAATCCTCCAGCATATACGGACCAGTTCCAATGAGCGCACGCTCATCCACGAAGTTTGCAGGGTCATCGACCTCCTTCCATACATGTTCGGGTAGTATCGGCATCGATCCGGCAATCTCGGTTATGAATGGCGCGTACAACTCTTTCAGGAGTATCTTTACAGTATTATCGTCAACAACCTCACAGGTTTCCACACTCGCAAGATCTGCCCAGAGATAAGGATACTCCTTGAAATACTCGATTGTAAACCTGACATCTTCTGCAGTAAAGTCGGTCCCATCGGTCCATTTAGCATCCATGTTCAGATTGAACGTGTATGCGTTCTCGTTCTCATCATAACTCCATTCATCGGCAAGCGCAGGAACGAATCCGTCCGCATCCTTCCAGACGAGCGTATCAAAGATTAAGCTCATCTGTATATAACCGCTGCCGCGTGAGTAGTGTCCATGCGGGGTTGGGTATCCATAGTCTCCCGACGGATCAGCAATCCGTATCATATCTGCTCCAGCCGCCGCAGTGGCAGAAACTGCCATGATGAGCAGAAGCATGGCTGCAATTGTTTTTCGTTGAATCTTATACATTTTTGATCTCCTTTTCTTTTTGAATTGTATTCCAACCTGACAACCGTGCCATACACTTTCTAATAATATATCAAGTATAACTTGATATATCGAAAATGTTCACTCCGTTCACATTTTCTAATCTTCGGCTCTTTTAAGAGCCTCGGGCGAAGATTCTACGAATCTTTTAATCCTCCATTCCTCTGGAATGTCGGTCAAGAAAATCCGACCGAAGGGAGGATTTTGTTCTAAATACGGTTTTATGCAGGTAAAATTGAACTCGTATCTTCAATGATATAGGCACTATATATGAGGTTCCTTTTAGGTTATAATTAGAAGCTAAATAGGTAACATAAGTATACTACACCGTATCTGTTTTTTGTAACTTTTTACCACAGAGGCACAGAGATGCCTTTTCAATCCCCAACTCCTATCTCTGTGCTCTCTGTGACCTATGTGGCAGTCATATAGAGTTCCAAATTACACTCGCAGAGTAGTATAATAAGAAAACGCAAAGAAAAACATAAACATTTTAATCTTTAGTAAGTTTTATAATGATACCTCGCTTCTAAAAAGAGATAATAAAGCTTATCAACACACAGTATTAAATAAATGCGTTTATACTTTCCTATACGCTAAAAAATACACAAAGAGGTGCAATTGAATGGATACGCAAAGCATGCTGAAGCAGATGTGTAAAAACGATATCAATGACTCTGATATCAAGGCGATCTGTAAAAGCCGTGGTTTTCCTGTCAAAGAGGCGAGTTCTCGTGACATATTTGAGAATTTCTTCATCTCCACGATTGGTATAAAGGAAGCACTGAATTCATTAACACACAAGGAAATAGTATTCCTCCACTTACTCAACAAGATTAACAAAGAAGTTGATATCCAATACTTCAAGAGACTATATGGTTGCGCAGAACCCGAGAAAAAGTATTATTACGGGACGTTTACACAGCGGTATAAAGAAACATTCAAAGAAGTGAAGAAGAATCTGCTGCGAAAGGGTGTGCTCATCGTCATAGAGCGAGAAAGATATTTCAATACCACTAAACTGGAACGTTTGCGATTTTGTTTTCCTCCTGAATTCGGAGAATTTCTTCCGCCTATCGTCAAGGCTTCGAAATTTGAAGAAGCCGGAAAATTCAAGAAAGAGGTACTACGTGATAAACTACTTGAGATTGTCAAAGGGGAGCTAAGACCATCTCTCGTATCAAGTAAAAAATCGTTCA
This sequence comes from Methanosarcinales archaeon, assembly GCA_021108405.1. Taxonomy (GTDB): domain Archaea; phylum Halobacteriota; class Methanosarcinia; order Methanosarcinales; family Methanocomedenaceae; genus Methanomarinus. The sequence goes on along the minus strand of JAIOQW010000198.1, from coordinate 2,588 downwards.
CACTCACAATCAAAGATGGCAATCTGTCTATCGGAGGTGAAAAGTTCAAAGCAAACCTTCTTGTGGAATGGCAGCAAGCCTGCTGGCGTGCGTCAGTTAAAACCAAGACGCAAAGTGGTGAAATGGCTCCCGTTAAAGCTGCATTATATGCGCTCTCACAGCTAAAAGAGCATGAATGGTTACCCGCAGACAGTCTCGCTGTGATACTTAAGATATTTACAGGAGAGGATGCGGATCACCCCTGTGAAAAAATATGTGAAACTGGCTGGAAATGGGGATGTCTTGTAAAAGTTGTGGCAGATGGAAAGGCATATTACCGGTTACCTGATGATCCTCTCGAAGATGCAAAATCATCTTCGCCCGGGAAGTATCTACAGATCGAGCCTGACGGTACAGTAACATTGGATCTGGCGATCATCCCTTATACCGTACTGGAAGTACTGGCTTCGGTTGCAACTCTGAATATTCACAATTCCAATCTGCAAGCGAGCGCAAACCTGATCAAAATAGGGAATGCGCTTACGACAGTTCGAAAAAAGAGTGTTTTTATATGGCTCCAGGAGAATTCGTCCGGTTTTCGTACAGCAATCGAGATGGCGCAAAAGAGATGGGGTAAACAGATAATTCATGAAGACCTGATGGTTGCACGAGTAAGAGATCTGAGCCTTAAGGTGCAAATTGAAAAGTCATTTGCTGATTCGCAAAACCTTGTATCGCTTCCTGATGATTATATCACATTTCCTTGTGACCGGCTTCCCGCGATACAGAAAATAGTGAAAGCGTCAGGACATGTGATCAAGAAGGCGAGTAATAAATGATACAACCAGAACCAAATCTAACTCAAACAGATATCGACAAGCTGAGCATTGTTTCCAACCAGTGTGATTTGCGTCATGATCTGCATGCTTATGTTGAGTATGTACAAAACCGCGATGTGAAGCGGTTACACCGGAGTAATGAGTTGAACCGGTCTGACTCAAAGCGATTGGCAAAACTTATGAGCAATTCGCATATAATAAAAGAAGTAGAGGCAGGTGGGGATTCAGAGTGGATAAATTATGTCGATGAACTGGCACTTGCGTTCAAGTTCACAATCTATGACACCGAAGGGGAATATGCAGGATATACCAGCACTGAACCGTCATTTCCTGAGAATTACATTGACGTCGATAATAAAAGATATGAAGAATTCATTGCTATGGCGCTTATAGAGCAGGAGAAGAAGCTTCTGGATGTATTGGTAAAAAAATATCTTGATGGGAAAAATGAATTTTATGAAACAAGTGTGCTGGGCAGGCTATCAGGGTTCTCGACCAGGGGATCTGCGACAGGTATCATGCCATTATTGGATCTTGCCGGCCCAAGGCGGTTTCTTATTGAAGTTTTACAATCCTGTACATCCGGTGTCTGGTACACTACCTCCTCATTGATCCGATATCTAAAAGAACATCATCCATTCTTTCTTATTCCCAAGAAACCTAAATATAGATATAAACATGACGCAAAGGAGGGTAGGTATGGCAATTTCCAGGAGCGTAAGGACAGATGGGGCATGGGGTTACAGATTTCAGAGAATGATGCGGATGCGTTTGAGCGAGTGGAAGGTCGTTTTGTGGAACGATTCCTTGAAGGATTACCCCTTACTTTAGGATATATCGAGGTTGCCTATACCAAAACTGAGTATAAAGGATGTCTGCCCGAGATAAATCAGCTTCTCGCGTTTCGAGTCAATGATACATTCTTGCATGTGATGAACGGTGACATCATAGAGCCCAGGATTACAGTGCAGCCGAATTTCGAGATGCATGTGGAATCGGAATTATATCCGGTCCAGATTCTTGCACAATTGACAAAACTTGCGGACGTTGTAACAAAGGACAGAACAAACATCTTGAAACTTCGAAAAAAGAAGGTTCTAACCCAATTGAGCGAAAGAGAAGACTTTGATGTGGTCAGGCTCCTGGAGAACATGAGCACTAAAGAACTGCCACAAAATGTCAAAATCGAACTCGATGAGTGGATCGGGGCTTCAGAAGCGTTTACTCTCTATGAGAAGGTTGTGCTTTTCGAGGGAGACAAAGATCTACCCGAAATCGACAAATTCACGATTGAATGTATATCACCGACGATTAAAATTGTACATTCACCTGACAGGTTGTTCACACATATTGAGCAGAAGGAGCTGATCCCTCTTCGTATAAAACATCGCTCTTCGGCTCTTACGCCCCTTCCGGACGGTGCAGACACAGTCTTTCCCGGACGAGACCGGGGTGTTTCAAATGCTAAAGTAAAAGCAAACTCAAAAATAAAAACAAGAGTAAAAGCAAAGAAGACTGTGACGATAAAACGTGAAGTCCTGATCACGTTTCTCTTTCCGGCAAAAGAGTTGATGGAAGAATTCCGCAACAGACTTGTAGCTGCCAGATGCCCTGTTGCTGCGGATTGGAGCAAATTGACGCTATCCTTTGATAAGCGTTACGAACCAGAGGTAAAGAAAATAAGTAAGGCACTGAAACAAGATTATACCATCCGTATAGAGGATATTGCATGAGCTCACAAAAACCACTCATCATCCAGAGCGATCGTAC
>JAIOQW010000255.1 GCA_021108405.1 Methanosarcinales archaeon | reverse complement strand
TTTATAAACGACACCGAAGGTGAAATATTTGTTGCCATAATTAAAAGACAGGAAAAAAATAGATGAAACATTTATTCCTTCTTTTTACCAAGATAATCCTCAATTGCAGCCCGCAATCCATCCGCAGCCAGGTTAGAGCAATGTAATTTTTTCGGAGGCAGACCGTCCAGCTCATTAGCCACACCATCTCTTGTGATCTCAAGTGCCTCTTCAAGGGTTTTACCGATTGCCATTTCAGTGATCATACTGCTGGTGGCAATGGCCGCACCGCAGCCAAAGGTCTTGAATTTAATATCAGTAATTATCCCATCTTTTACTTTGATATATATATCCGTTGTATCACCGCATACAGGGTTTCCTACACTCCCTTTACCATCGGCATCCCTGATCTCACCCACATTTCTCGGATTTGTGAAATGATCCATTACTTTATCGCTGTACATGTTTTTATTCCATCCGCAAACTATTCCTGATAGTTTTTTTCTAAGCCAGAGGAGATATTGCTCTGAGTTTATCTACGATCTCTACCAGGTTCTCAACTACATAGTCCACTTCTTCCATATTATTTTCCCTCCCAAGAGTTATCCTGAGATTGCCGTGAATTTCCACAGGAGGGATATTCAGGGCGCTCAATACATGGGACGGGTCAAGTGACCCTGACGAGCAGGCAGAGCCCGTTGATACGGCAACACCTTTTATATCAAGCATCATCATTAGAGATTCACCCTCTACGTAACTGAACCTCATATTCACATTATTAGGCAACCGCTCAGTCGGATGACCGCTCAGGTAACAGTTGGAAATAGTATTTGTTATCCTGTTGATCATAGTATCCCTTAAACCAGTTAGATACTCTGCGTCTTTATCCAGTCTTTGTCCACAGAGTTCAACAGCTTTTGCCATACCCACAATCCCTGGTATATTCTCCGTACCTGAGCGTTTGCCCATCTCATGTCCGCCGCCGTGCACCAGGCTTTCGAGTTTGATTCCTTTGTTGGCATATAATGCGCCAACTCCTTTTGGTCCGTGGATCTTATGTGCGGATATTGAGAGCAGATCCACATCCAGCTCTGCAATGGTTGTAGATATTTTTCCAATTGACTGTACTGCATCAGTATGTACCAGAACATCCCGCTCATGGGCAATTTTACTTATCTCTTTTATGGGCTGGATGGTCCCTATCTCATTATTAGCATGCATAATGGATATCAGTATAGTATCATCAGCAATAGCAGCTTCCACATCACCAGGGTTCACCAGTCCCATTTCATCTACAGGAATATAGGTGATCCTGTATCCGGCATCTTCCAGATACCTGCATGTATTAAGCACGGCAGGATGTTCGATAACAGAGGTAATAATATGTTTGCCTTTATTCTTTTTAAGATAAGCTATGCCTTTAATTGCCAGGTTATCTGATTCAGTCCCGCCTGAGGTAAATATAATCTCCTCAGGGCTGGCTCCCAATAATCGTGCAACCGTTTCACGAGACAGATCTAGTGCATCTTTCGCTTCACGACCGAAAGCATGAAGGCTTGAAGCATTTCCAAACAAGTTATTAAAATAGGGAAGCATGGCACTGATAACTTCAGGGTCAGGCCTGGTTGTAGCGCCGTGGTCCATATATATCCGCATCATTTATTCATACACCTTAAATTTATGGTACTATATGGAATATTAAATTTACAGGAATTATATATATACATTTGTTATTCTATTAAAAAAGTTTAGACTTTAATCTGTTCAGGAGAAAAACCTCGCTTAACCAGTACATCCTTCATCCTATTCTTATGGTTTCCTTGCAATTCGATATTATTTTCTTTAACCGTCCCCCCACAGGCAAATTTTGATTTTAGGTGAGTGGTAAGTTCATGCAGGTCGATCTCATGCGGATCAAGTCCTTCGATTACTGTTACTTCTTTTCCATATCTTCTTCTATTAATTTTCACCAGGATCCTTTGTTGTTCTTTTGCCACTTCTTCACAGATACATAATTCTTTAGGTAATCCGCATACCGTACACATTTCTGAGCTCATGTTTTATTTTTTTCCTCCGGTTTTAAGAGTTATTTCATTAACTTAATATATTTTATCCCTTTGTAGTTTAATATAATGATATTAAAACATAATGGTATACTTATTGCCAGTAAGGTCGATATTGCAGATAATTTCCGAAGTAAAACACTGGGATTGATGTTTCGCAGGACAATACCAGAGAACTATGCTATGTTATTTATATTAAAAGAACCAGAAACAATAGGTGTACATATGCTGTTTATGCGCTTTTCTATTGATGCCATATTCCTTGATATGGAAAAAAAAATAATAGCAACAGCCGCATTAAGGCCGTGGTTTGGTTATAAACAGATAAAATGGGTAAAATATTTCATTGAAATGAAACATAATACTGTGGGAAGGTATGGAATGAAATCCGGAGATATTATTAGCTTTGATTGTTAAAACAATAGTAATTATTTATAGTATATCAAGTATAACTTATATCTAAAATGCTCACTTCGTTCACATTTTCTAATCCTCCATTCCTCCGGAATATCGGACGAAGATTCTTAGAATCTTCTAATCCTTCGGAATGTCGGTCAAGAAAATCCGAGCGTAAGCGAGGATTTTGTTCTTTCAATTCATAGGACGGAATATATTGGACCCTATTAAATTAACAGTAACAAAGGCTTACCCGATTGATTCAGGAAAAGGCATTACCAGACTTGATCCTACTACCATTCATAAACTCCGGATCTCAGTAGGTGATGTGATCATTATGGAAGGTAAGAAAAAAACGGCTGCAAAAGTCTGGAGAGCAGATAGACAGGACTGGGGTAAGGATCTTATCAGGATCGATGGGTTTACACGCCAGAATGCGGGTGTAGCCCTGGGAGATGGTTTGATGATCGCAAAGGTAGATCCTGAGGAGGCAGTAAAAGTTGTTCTTGCACCCATTGAAGGGCAAACCATCCAGCTTGGTGGTGAAGCAAACAACCTTGTCAAACGCCAGATACTGAAACGGGCATTGGTTGAAGGAGATGTGATCCCTGTCATGAGTACTATGGCACATCCGATCTTAGGCCATATGAAGACTGGTCAGACTATTTCATTGATAGCTGTGGAAGTGGAACCCAAAGGTGTTGTAGTTATTAGGGACCGGACTGTAGTCGAACTGCAAGAAAAGCCTGCTTCGGGATATGATACATTAGCAGGTACAGGTATAACATATGAAGACCTGGGAGGACTGAACGAACAGATACAGCGCCTCCGTGAAATGATAGAACTACCTCTTAAACATCCTGAGATCTTTAATAAACTGGGCATCAAACCTCCCCAGGGTGTACTGATGTACGGACCGCCTGGTACTGGTAAGACCATGATAGCTAAAGCTGTTGCAAACGAAAGTGGCGCCAAATTCTTCTCATTAGCAGGACCTGAGATCATGAGCAAATACCATGGTGAGAGTGAACAGAGGTTGAGGGATATCTTTGAAGAAGCAACCAAGAATGCACCAAGTATAATATTTATTGATGAACTGGATGCAATAGCCAGTAAAAGAGAAGAATCCGTAGGAGAAGTAGAACGCAGGGTAGTTGCCCAGCTCCTAACATTGATGGATGGTGTTGATGAACGTGGCCAGGTAGTGATAATCGGTGCAACTAACAGGGTAAATGCCATAGACCCTGCACTTCGAAGGCCTGGCAGGTTTGACAGGGAGATAGAAATAACTGTTCCTAACAGGGATGAACGTGTGGAGATATTGCAGATCCATACCAGAGGTATGCCTCTGGCAGAAGATGTTGATCTTGAAAAAATTGCTGATAATACGCATGGATTTGTAGGTGCTGACCTGGCAGCATTATCCAAGGAATCGGCTATGAAAGCCTTAAGACGCCATATCTCCCAATTAAATCTGGATCAGGATATACCCCAGGAAGTACTAAATAACATTACAATTACTGTCCCTGATTTTAACAATGCTCAAATGGAAGCTGAGCCTTCAGCTATGCGTGAGGTCCTGGTCGAGATACCAACTGTTACCTGGAATGAAGTAGGAGGATTGCAAAAGAGCAAACAGGAGATCCTTGAATCTATAGAATGGCCTCTCGGTCACCCGGAAAGGTTTAAAGAGATGGGCATCCGGCCTCCTAAAGGAATACTGCTCTACGGCCCTCCTGGAACAGGCAAGACACTGATCGCCAGGGCAGTTGCCACCAGGACAAATGCTAATTTTATTAGTATCCGTGGCCCCCAATTGTTATCACGGTGGATGGGTGAGAGTGAAAAGGCCATCCGTGAAATATTCAAGAAAGCCAGACAGGTGGCTCCATGTATTATTTTCTTTGATGAACTGGATGCCATGGCTCCTGTTCGGACAGTGGATACGGGTAGCAAAGCAATGGGACGAATAGTGAATCAGCTTTTAGTAGAGATAGATGGACTGGAAGTCTTAAAAGATGTAGTAGTGGTTGCAGCCACTAATAGGCCTGATATGATCGATCCGGCTCTGATACGCTCAGGTCGGTTTGATAGAGCCGTATTTATCGGCCCTCCTTCCCAAACCGGGCGTGAAGACATATTAAAGATACACATGAGAAACATACCGGTATCAGAGGATGTCAGTATTTCTGAGATCGCTCATGATACTAAAGATTATGTAGGTGCAGACCTTGAGGCTATTTGCCGTGAGGCTGTGATGATAGCCTTAAGAGAAGATTTTAATATGGAACAGGTTAAAATGGTGCATTTTAAAGCTGCACTAAAGAAGGTCAGACCAGCTTTAGATGAATACATCCAGGAATATTATCAGCGAATAGAAGCCCAGTTCAAGGGCGGTGCGCCCATAGAACAGAAATCTTATATAGGTTATCGATAAAAATTAAAAGAGATGATATGATGCAGATATTTGCAAAGAACCTCAGGAATAAACAAGTAATGAGTTCAGACGGAATGACAATAGGAATACTCAGTAACCTGGTAATAGATGTTATTACCGGGGATATCATCGATCTGGTTATCAAACCTGATATGGGGCTTGATAAAGAAAGATTTAAAGTGGATGATGATTTTGTTTTAATATCATTTGATGCGGTCAGGGCAATTAAAGACTATATGGTAGTGGATAAGAAAGCATCCATGGCTAATTAATCAGCTAATCCTTGTGAAGTTACAGAGAATACGGCCTCGCCTTCAGGTAAACAGGGTGAATCTACCAGTCTTGCTATACGTTTCTCACCTTTGGATTTACGCAGGTATAATCTGTAAGTAGCCGTATGTCCTACGATATGGCCACCAATGGGTTTGGTAGGATCACCAAAGAAGGCATCCGGTTTGGACATTACCTGATTGGTCACAACAACAGCCGCATTATATAGATCCCCGAATTTCAAGAGATCGTGCATATGTTTATTTAATTTCTGCTGTCTATCAGCAAGAGTACCACGACCAACGTATTCAGCCCTGAAATGGGCGGTCAACGAATCCAAGACGAGTAGACGTACTGGTTTCTCGGAATCTTTTAACTCTTCTGCTAATTGCGAAGCGGATTCAGCCAGAAGTATCTGGTGGTTGGAATTATATGCCCTGGCTACATGGATATGCTGTAGAATTTCTTCAGGGTCATATTCCTGGTTTGTGCGGGCTGATGCACCCTCTGTCATCTGGGTAATGCGCTCAGGTCTGAAGGTATTTTCAGTATCGATCATTATTACAGAGCCATTGAGACCTCCATGTTCAACAGGAAGCTGGACATTCACAGACAGTTGATGGGTTATCTGGGTCTTACCTGAACCAAATTCTCCATAAAATTCAGTGATCGATTGGGTTTCAATCCCATTGCCCAGCAATTCATCCAGGGCACTGCAACCTGTGGTAAGTTTTCCTACCATTTTCCGGCGCTCAAGTACTTTATCACCAGTTTCAAAACCACCAACATCCGCTGCACTGCGGGCAGCGATTATAATCTTTACTGCAGTGGATTCTCCAATTTCCGCAGTAACTACCAGATCGGCAGGTGATGCTACTGCAATAGCTTCGATCGAATTAAATCCTGCTTCTTTTAATTTCTCTGCTGTTGCCGGACCCACTCCCGGCAGGTCTTCAAGTAATGTGATATTCTCTGTCATATTTTAATCCTCTGGTGCACAGGTTATATTATATTGGTGCACAGTAATTATACTATTAACAATCTCTACAAATATAAACTTAAGGTAAGCACCGTGAAAGTAATACAAAATTATTATTATAATAATAAACCGTATCTGTTTTTTATTACTTTCTGTGGCAGATAATAGAACAAAATCCTCCCTTCGGTCGGATTTTGTTCTTGGAATACTTCCAAATTATACACTTGCAGAGTGGTATACTTTAATCATCCGGATAAATCTTTATATATCCTGGCAAGTGACTCTGCTGTCTTATTAATATCATGATGTTTTTTAGCTGATCTGCCAGCTTCCTGTCCTAATTTGGTCGCAAGAGCCTTATCCTCTTTTAATGTCTGTATATATTTAGCAAAATCATCAACACATGTGCCCATCAGGCAGTCTCGTCCGTGTGTCAGCCATTCCTTGAATACCGGAAGATCCCTTGTAACAATAGCACGGTTATTAGCTGCTGCTTCAATAAGTGCAAGACCCTGAGTCTCATGTCTTGAAGGAAAGAAAAATATATCACTCGCTGATAGAGCAGCAGTAACATGAGGAGTATAGCCAGTTGATATTACATTGTTCGGCAAATCGTGTACATCAATACTGTTTTTGTCTATTTTATTATAGATACTGTAAATATACGGGTTCCTGAAGAACAAACCTCCGATCCACATGAAACGGATATCAGGAAAACGACGTGCTATTTCATAGAAATCATCAATACCTTTTCGATATATCATACCTCCTACACAGCATACTACTGTTTCTTCTGTTCCTATCCTGTATCGCCGCCTGAAAGTAATTCCATCTTCATGAGAATAAGCATAATTATCAAGATTAATTCCATAGTTCAACTGCTGTATATTTTTTTCAGGGAAATGTTCTTTGAAGTATTGTGCTGCTGAAAGTGATGGACACAGGATCAAATCAGATTTTCTGGCCATTTTTATAATCCATTTCCTGATAATATATCTTAACTGACTGCCTATCGGAAAAGTATCTTCGGTTATGTGACCGTGAAAAATAACAGGTTTATGATTACCATGGTTATTCTTTCTTGATAAGAGATATGCCTTTGCTAAGGGAACATGGATATGGATGAGATCATAATCCGAATCCATATCATAAACAACATCAACTCCTTCTTTTTCAATATATTTTACTATATTGGGTATGTAAGAATCAAGCCATTTACGCTCTGTTGTCAATTTATTTACCACTTTATTATCAATAATATAATTGACAGTTGTCATATTATTCCTTCCAATGATGATTATATGAATGTATATTTTATATTTATATATATATAATAATTCAATTCATTCTGCAAGTTTTGCAATCAAAATATCGACATCCAGCCCCAGGTCATCTGCTACTGCCTGGCATTTAGTTCTAAGTATATAGGCTATAGGTTTATAATCGTATTCAGACATAGTTTCATAGTTTGCCATGCCTTTGCTAATGATCAAAGTGGCTCTATTGAGTGCATCTTTAAGTTCCTGGGGAGCTTCGTCACGGCAAACACCAATTGCATTGGACCCGGTAGTCAGTACGGCATCTACTATCTTGTCCAGGCCGTGTATCTCAACATCTTCCATGGTAGCGTCATTGAGAATAGGTGCACCGCGAACTACCAATGTAACCCTACCTCCCTGTCTTTTTATCTCTTTAATTACCAGGGTATCTAACAGGATCTCTCCGCTATTATCAGCCAGGTATACTACATCACCAAGAAGTGAGATCATCTTATCAGTATCATCAACTGTAAGTCCATGATGGAACAGTCGGTTAAACTCCTGATCAAAACCTGCTTCATTAACATCGAATCCATCCACTCCGAAATCCAGTGTATTGCCAATTACAGAGGCTGTAATTGCACGGCGGAACCTGTCAATTAGGCCCCCATCATCTACCAGCAATCTTGCATGCGGCATCAATTTATTGACAACCTGCCTGCTTATTAATTTTTTTTTCATATAAGGATCCGGGTCGTCCAGTATCTTCAGGGCACGTCGGTGAACGATTGTTGCCATAGTAGCCGTACATCTACCGGCACCTGGTTTAAAATTCTTTTGCAGGGCATCCAGCGCTGCAATTAACACCTCTCCTATAACCGCGGGTTTATCAGTACTTAAACGAGCTTCGTAATATACTGTAGAAAGTAAACAGTAAGCACATCTAGGGTCTATTTTCAAAATGTCACACCTTAAAGCAATATTAATACCACTTACGTTGTCTATATCTCAATTGATGATAAAGATGTCGGAACATGAACACAACAATACTAAGTGAATAAAATCGTATCCCTTTCAAAAAGTAGGGCAATAAAATTTGTATGAATCATTGTTTATATTATTCGCCACAGAGAGCACAGAGGACACAGAGATAAAAAACTCTGTGATCTCTGTGGCTATCATTTCTACCCTCTAATTTGGGAGTGGATACAATACTTTATATATTAAGAATACGAGTTCCACTTATGGTTTTTGATCTTAAAAGCAATTCCTACAGATCTCTACAGGATATGGTAAGTGAAGTAGAGCATTCACGCACGATCAAAGTAGGTAAAGAATGGATATTGGTATTAAAAACCAATGAACAGTATCCGAATGTTATTAAAGACCTGAAAGAACTCCTGTTTGATCTTGATATTGAGGATATCTGTTATCTAAATTCACTGATGTTAGTAGGTAATAAAAAAACCATAAAGATAGATAGCAATTTCGTTGAAGTTCTGCTGGGAGATAAAGCAAGATCACAGGTGATCATTAATAGAATAAAAACTGAACTGGACCGGGACTTTGGGTACAGGCTCTATGATAGGGGGCCACATAAAAGACTGGCTATCAGGATACCAATATATGAGATCAAAGATTTTAATGATGATTATACGGCTATAATAAAAGAGATCATACTCAAGGACGGTAATATTACTCCTGGCAATACTGATGATATACTATCCGTTTATTTGATCGCAGATGAGACCTATGTAAGGCTTGAACCCGATACTTTTTTTAATGAGATTTTTGATTTAAAAAAATTAGATGATAGGACAGTCTCCTCAAAGATCAAACCTTCTACAGGGATCATTTTGGGAGAATCACCGGATGAACTGATAGAACTGGCACTGGGAAAATTGAAGGAATACGATATCTACCGTGATATCCAGCTTGTTGATATTGTCGGACTAACATATGATTTTGATGCGATGGCAATTATGGAAAATGACCGTATACTTATAAACTATTTAGATACTATAACAAATGATGATATGCCGTATATGAGACAATGCATGGAGGCATTTAATGCCAATCGCACATGGATACTGACCAGTCAACCCAAAGAAGAAATACCATCCGCTTTATTAAACCAGGATGACATATCTATCATGGCAATAAAAGATCTATGAATAAAATGAGGTTTTTAATCTGACAGAAAATATTATTAATAATAACCAGAATGCCCGGGATATGCGTATGCCTTCGGGAAGCCCGAATATTGATAATTTTCTGGGAGGAGGATTTGAATATGGGATCATTACCCAGATATATGGGGCTTCAGGTACCGGAAAGACTAATATCTGTACTCAGTTAGCTGTACAGTGTATCAGAAGTGGTAAAAAGACAGTCTTGATAGATACGGAAGGTTTCTCTGCGGAACGGTTTAGCCAGGTCGCAGGCAAAGATGCAAAACAACTTGCAAGTGAGTTGATTATTTATGAACCGAAGGATTTCCGGCAGCAATATTCTGCTATAACGGATATTGAAAAAATAGTTTCCACTGGAATAGGGTTAATTATTGTGGACTCTGCCATTCTTTTCTACAGGTTCGGTCTGGGACCTAATGATAATAATAATGCAAATGTCAGACGTCAGCTTGTGGAACAATTAGCAGGGTTGTACAGACTTGCAAGGAAATATAATATAGTAGTAATGATCACCAATCAAGTTTATACTGACCCTGAGACCGGAGATTTTGTCCCACTCGGTGGTAATCTTATCGAACATATCTCCAAGACAATTATTATGATGGAATGGACTGGTGTGAATAAACGTATGGCTACTTTGATCAAACACAGATCAAGAGAAGAAGGACAAAAAATAGATATGGTAATTACCAGTGAAGGTATTTTTTAGTAGCATTTCAAGTACGATGATATCATGAGCGATATACTATATACTGCAGCTATGCCCTTTAAACGAAAAGGTGTAGATTCTATGAAGGAGAATGATTATGTTATGGCTCTTTCTATGGACCTTAATTGGTTCAAACCCGCCGCAGCCAGGGCCTTTGTAAAAGCGGCTATAAAAACTGGTATTTTATCCATGGAAATGGACATGATAAAAGCGCAGTTTAATGTTGAAGATGTAGAGATCCCTGTTGGTTTTATACCAAATTCAGCTTCTTTTACCAAAATAGATATTTTTGAGCAGATCATTGAACGTATTATGGAAAATACCGGTGATGATAAACAAAGCATTATTGCCCGTATTAATCAGAAAAAAAGTGAGACAAGGGGTCTATTCACAATCGAAGTGCTGGGGATACTGGTAGCAAGGGAATGTGGTATCCAGGTGGATGATTTGATCGAGAGATCATATGAGGAACTTCTAAGAAAATGATATACATTTTCTAATCTTCGGCTCTTTTAAGAGCCTCAGTTAAGAAAATGATAATAGAAGGAGGGGAGGAAGGAACTTGACGGGGAAGAGGATGATGATATTGTTCCTTCCTGTATAATCTCTTATACGATCATATGTTGATCTTATAGCTTTAAATAGTAAATCTAAGAGCGGGGTGAAAGTGATTTTTGAAGTGGATGCCTTAGATTTGAAGTGGATGCCTTAGATTTGAAGTGGATGCCTTAGATTTGAAGTGGATACCTGTCATCTAATATAATTGTTGAAATCACTTGATTCTGGTATTGTGCCAGAGTAATTTAGTAATATATATATAATTTGATAATACTAAATTTTATACAGGTAATTAATATGCTCTCATTATCCCGAATCAATTACTTAAGGATTGTCAGAAATCTCAAGAAAATATCTTTACTTGCTGTATTTTTAATTATAGTTGTGATAATATGTGCGGCTGATACAGCCAATATAACTGATACAGCAAACGCAACTGATACAGCAAACGCAACTGATACAGCAAACGCA
>JAIOQW010000131.1 GCA_021108405.1 Methanosarcinales archaeon | reverse complement strand
GTGGGATGTCACCATAAAACCCACATTTGGGTAAATTATTTATTGGGAATTCCCTAACAAAGAACAATCTAGATTTTTATGGTCTATGTGGAGTGCACCCCCTAATACCGGACAATTAGTTAAGCAACGAAAATCTTTAGGCTGTACGCATTAAACCCACTAACCATTTCGTATAAAATGATCACTTGGAAGAGCTCAATACATAGTGAATAAATCATCACATTTTTCACACCCCCTCATCTTTTAGAGGGAGTATTTATAACCATAAAGCTAATATTAGTTTATGTTTAAGTTTCTCCATGCAGCAGATATTCATCTGGACAGCCCTCTGCACAAACTTGATCATTATGAAGGGGCACCGGTCGAAGAGATACGTCAGGCGACGCGAAGGACATTTGAGAACTTAATCAATCTCGCTATCGCGCAAAAGGTTGCATTTGTACTACTTGCCGGTGACCTCTACGATGGCGACTGGAAGGATTACAACACAGGATTATATTTCACCTCACAGATGAGCAAATTGCGTGAAGCTGGCATTCCTGTTTACATCATCGCGGGTAACCATGATGCTGCCAGCAAGATTACAAAAACACTCAAGCTTCCGGAAGGTGTAAAAATATTTTCAGCAGATACACCTGAAACAGTGCGGGTGGACGAGCCGGATGTGGCAATACACGGTCAAAGCTTTGCTTCACCTTCAGTAAAAAAAGATATCTCATCAGGATATCCTTACGCTATCGAAGGTTGCTTCAATATAGGAATGCTACACACCTGCGTGACAGGAATGGAAGGACACGAGCCATACGCTCCCTGCACACTCGATGGTTTGCAATCGAGAGGCTATGATTACTGGGCACTGGGTCATGTTCACAAACATGAAGTACTGCTGGAAACCCCACTGACCATTTTTCCTGGAAACATTCAGGGACGTAACATTCGCGAGACCGGACCTAAAGGATGTGTGCTCGTTACAGTAGATGAAAGAAGGCGACCCTATGCCAATTTCAAGCCCCTTGATGTTATTCGCTGGTTTGAGATAGAAACAGACGTTTCGGCAGCAGAGACCGGATACGACGTGGTTGTGATAATTGGTGAGCATCTCGAAAGACTTTTGGATGAAAACCAGGAACTTCCGTTGGTCGTGCGGCTTAAAATCGTAGGAGAGTCGAGGGCTCATAATGAACTTGCATCAGATATGGAGCGGTGGACAAGTGAATTGCGCTCGGCAGCCGGAGACATGAGTGGTGGAAAGATATGGATTGAAAAGGTAAAGCTCCACACACAACCACCTATAGAGATGATGGAATCTATGAGCGGACCGATGGCTGAACTTATTCAATACCTTGATGAACTCCGGGCTGATCCGGAGCTCTTACGTACATTGACTGTGGATATTGAGGATCTCAGAAAAAAGCTTCCGGGAGAGCTTATGGAAGGTGAGGATGCCCTCAGACTGGATGATGCAGAATGGCTGGCAGGTGTGCTTGAAGAGGTGCAACCCATGCTCATTCACCGTCTCTTGAAGGAGGAGGGTTCAAAATGAAAATCCTTCAGTTGAATCTACTTGCATTTGGACATTTCACAGACACCCATATCGACCTCAGTGAAGGCGAGGAAGGGTTCCACATCATATACGGTCCAAACGAGGCGGGCAAGAGTTCTGCTCTCAGAGCGCTTGCGCAGATGCTCTATGGCATTCATACCCGGTCTTCGGATAATTTTCTCCATCATCACAACAAGATGCGAATCGGTGGAGTACTCAGACACAGCGATGGAAGTGAGCTTGAGTTTATCCGCCGTAAAGGGAGGGTGAACACCATTCTGGCAGGAGATACCGAAGAAGTGCTGGAGGAATCCCTCCTTGAGACGTTTTTAGGGGGTGTTGATGCTGATACTTTCATCACCATGTTTGGTATTGACCATTCCAAGCTCGTGAAGGGCGGCGAGAAGATCCTCGAAGGTGGTGGGAACATTGGTCAGGCATTGTTTGCAGCAGGATCTGGAATCACCGACCTCCGAAAGGTCCAGAATGATCTTCGAGGTAAGGCGGAAGAGCTTTTTACCCCAACTGCAAAAAAGAAGAAAATCAATGAAGCACTATCAGAGTTCAAACAGAAGAAAAAAGAGATTCGTGAAGCACAGCTTCCAGCCCAGGAATGGCAGCGGCATGAGCAGGAACTACGCAATGCCCAAAAGCGCATAGGTGAAGTGACAGTTGAGCTTGAAGGTAAACGGGCGGAACACAACCGTCTCGGTAGGATTGGGGAGGCTTTGCCTTTAATTGGCAGGCGCAAAGAGCTTATTGAGGAATATAAATCCTATATGAATGCCGTTCTTCTCCGTGAGAACTTTGGTGAACGCCGGGGTGATTTAGTTACCAAACTGCGGATTGCAGAATATGAGAGAGATCAGGCGAAAAAAGCCATTGAAGAAAATAAGAAGTCTATGGAAAGGATTGAGATATCTGAAGCCGTGCTTGAGAATGCTAAGTTGATCGATGAATTATACAAGGAGCTGGGCAGTCATCAGAAGGCGGCAAGTGATCGCATACGTCTTCAGACAGAAAGGGACATTCTCTGGAGCGATGCAAAAGATATCCTTTCCGGACTTCGTGATGATCTTACACTGGATGAGGCTGAGAAGCTCAGGCTGAAGAAGATAGAGATTATAGAGATTCGAGAACTTAGCACTGGATATGACCACCTATGGACCAAACGGGAGAGCTCACAGGAGAGGGTGCCAAAGCTCTCCTCTCAGATTGCCGCGATCGAGGCGGAGCTGGAGTCTATTGGAACACCACTTGCAGTCGATGACCTCAGAGACGCCGTTGACCGAGCCAAAAAATACGAAACCCTGGAAGATCATTATTATTCCGAGTCTGAAGAAATCCGTGATATTCAAGATTCACTTGAAACCGCTCTAAAAAAACAAATGTTATGGCAAGGCACGCTTGGAGAGCTTGAAAAAATATTCCTACCTCCAATCGAGACGATTGATATCTTCGAGACTCGCTTTGAAGAGCATCAGAGAAAGGTGTCTGAATTTCAATCAAAAATTTATGAGTTAGAGGACGTTCTTTTGGAGATTGAAGGACAGGTCACGGAACTACAACTGGAACAGGATGTTCCCACTGAGGAAGATCTTGAGAAGGCAAGACAACATCGGGAAGATGGATGGGGGCTCATTCGCTGTGCCTTGGATGGGTGCAAGGAATTCGATGAAACGGTGGAAAGTTTCATTAAGTCTTTTCAACCTGAAGATACGCTGGCGGGCGCTTACGAACTTAGTGTTCAAAGGGCTGATGAACTTGCCGATCGGCTGAGGCGCGAGGCAGATCGTGTGGCAAGAAAAGCAAAGCTCATTGCAGATTTCGAGACAAAGAAGAACAAGTTAGAGTATTGGAACAATCGACTTGGAGAAGTTAACAAAGAACTTGCAGAGATCCGGGATGTCTGGGATGAACTCTGGGAAGAAACCGGGATGTCTCCAGGATCACCGAAGGAGATGCGAGCCTGGACCCATGATCAGATAGTCATTGTAGATAAGTTCTCAGAGCTTCGAGGACGTATAATCAGGGCAGATGAATTGAACAAGAACATTCAAATGCATAGCGATAAGTTGAACCAATGCCTCGATTCCATCTCAGAGCCACTGGCTGAGGATGGGGAGACCTTAACTGATCTGATCAGAAGGAGCCAAAAGATTATTGAGGAGCAAGAAAAGCTCATAAACGAAAGAAAACAGTCCATCAGGGATAAGAAACGACTGGAAGAAGAATTAAATGAGGTCAAATCCCAGGTTGAACAGATTGAAGAGGAACTCTCTCAATGGCAGAAGCAATGGGCGGATGCAATCCAGCCACTGGGTCTTGAGGTGGATTCGCGGCCTGCACAGGCCAATGCTGTAATGGAGGACCTCCAGAGGCTTTTTGAAAAATTAAAAGAGGCTAAAGGTTTCCATGAGCGTATAAAAGGTATTGAGAGTGATGCAGAAGACTTCACCAGCAGGGTGTTCAATCTTGCAGAACACGTGGCTCAGGATTTAAAAGAACTCCCTCTTGAACAGGCTGCTACGGAGCTCAACGCAAGATTGACCAGTTCAAAAACCGCCAGATTAGAGCTTCAAACTTTGGAAAAACGGCAAAAAAAGGAAGTGAAAAAGTCTGGAGATGCAGAACTTAGCCTATCCAGGATAAAGTCCGAACTGGACGACATGTGTGAAGAGGCTGGTTGTTCAAGGTATGAGGAACTACCTGAGGTAGAGGAACGGTCATCAAAGCGCCGAAAGATCGAGGAAAAGTTGGAGAATCTGGATGAACAGTTACTCAGGCTGAGCGCCGGTGCTACTGTTGAAGATTTTATTCAGGATGCCAGAGAGGTTGATCCTGATTGGATCGAGCCGCAGGTGATTAATCTGAACGAAGAGATCAATGTGCTGGAAGAAGAAAAATCTCGCATCAACCAGACCATCGGTGAACAAAGAAAAGAGCTTAACATGATGGATGGAAGTGCAAAAGCCGTAGAGCTTGCCGAAGACGCTCAAACGATTCTGGCTAAGCTTGAGACTGACGTTAAACGGTATGCACACCTCAGGTTTGCATCAACCGTCCTGGCTCAGGCAATTGAAAGATATCGTGAAAAACACCAGGGACCAATTCTCAAGAGAACGAACGAGCTTTTCGCGCACCTGACACTTAACTCCTTTGAAGGAGTCAGGGCAGACTTTGACGATCATGACAATCCTGTGTTTGTGGGGGTTAGGGTGGGGGGTGAAGAGGTTAGAGTGGAAGGCATGAGCGATGGGACGACCGATCAGCTCTATCTTGCACTCAGACTGGCAAGCCTGGAAACATATCTGAAGAATAATGAACCAATGCCGTTCATCGTGGATGACATCCTGATAAGATTTGATGACAGGCGGGCAACGGCTGCTTTGCAGGTCCTTGCGGAGCTTTCCACAAAGACACAGGTCATCTTCTTTACTCATCACCAACACCTTGTGGAACTGGCAGAAACGAATATCGATTCTTCTATCTTGTTTAAACACTCTCTTTTGTAGATGATTTATTGACAAATGCGCATTAAAAGCATATAACTCATGATACAAATACTGCTAAACCGAGAACGAGTTCGTATGGAGTGAGTTCAATTAAGGGGGCTGAGAAGGTAGATGATGGGCAGGGCATTGTATTGGGCTGTGGGTGGTCTGATACAGATATCCTTGTGGTTAATGCTCTATCTATTTTAAATGTACTTCTTTTTCATGCACAGATTAACAAATTCCTCTGGTGTCATCACTGGCACTTTACCTGAAAGCCATCTGAAGTGTTTAATATTATCTGTTATCAAATAGCTTCCTGCTGATTCTGCACTACTTCCAATAACATAATCCCTTGCATGGTATTTGAAGGGGAACTGTTTGCCAAATTCAACTGCATTCTCAGTAATTAAATCGGCCAAATTCATATCCATAAAATTTATCCTGGCATTTAATTCGTTTAAATCGCTATCAAATCCCTCTTTTCCAATACCAAGACGTTTATACCACAGGAGCGTTTCTATATAGACTATCTCAGAAATGTGCGTTTTAAAAACGTTTTTATTAAAAATCAACCATTCAATAAATTTTCTGTTTTTAAAAACAGTACTATCTAATCCAATTTTCAAATTTCTATTCCCCATTTGGGAGATATAACCTCAGAAATATTAATTTTTGCTTCTTCGATAATCTTTGCACGCTTTGCTAACTGTGGATTTAATCTTCTGAGCTCTTCGGATGTATTTTTCATGATTTCAGTTGCGATTTCAAATTCCGAATCTTTTTCCTTCTTCTCCTTGAAAGTAGATTCGAAAATAGATAGCGCAGTTTCGATGACCTCCTCTTTGCTGATGTTAAGATGTCGTGTAATGTCATCTAATCTGTTTTTTATCTCTTCATTTACTGTTATAGTGCTCATAAATCATTTCAAGTTCTATATGTTTAAATACCTTTGGTTAGATTTTACTAAAGGGACATGTATCCCTTTTACCTATCACCAACACCTTGTGGAACTGGCAGAAACGAATATCGATTCTTCGATCCTGTTTAAGCACTCTCTTTAGCAGATGATCCATCACCGCCACGGTTCAAGCAGACATGCAGGACACTGATCCCTCAATTCGCATTCCCCACACGATCTCGGATACTTATGACATCCAGCACGTCTGAGATACTGCGCAGCAATCTCAGTCTCGCTGCCACCCGGTATCTCAGTCGGGTAGTGTCCGGACCATGCCACATCAGTGAGTCCGACACCCTTGCATTGTTCAGCCAGATCGTTCATCAGAGCCATGCCTGGTCCGGGATGGTAATACAGTATGAAGTTCGGTCGAAACCCGATCAATCGATATGGTATCGTTGGATCGATCTCTGCGATGAATTCTGCTATCTTTAGCACCTGATGCTCGGTTATGCCCGGAATCACCACTGTTCTGAATACGCGGATGCTCTCTCTGGCGCTCGTTGCAAGTACTTTCGCATTCCTGAGCACTGGCGTAGATGGTGCACCTGTTAGCATCCGATGCACATCGTCATCATAAGCCTTGATCTCAAAAGAGATCGATGTGGATATGTCAATCACCCGCCTCAGCGTCTTCGGCGTACAGAAACCATTGGTCGCAATCCCGACACCGATCTGAGTATACTTCTCTTGTACCTCCTGCACCACCTCCTCAATATATGGAAGATGGATCGTTGGCTCTCCTCCCGTGAAACTGATCTTGTCCGTGTCTGGTGTCATTCTGGCTATTGCTTCATCCGCAAGCACCGCTGGCTCCACATAATCACGATAGAACCATTGTGCATCAGGATACTGCGATATCCGGTATGCGTTGCAGTACATGCATCTAAAATTACAGCCGAGCATGGTAACCGAGTAGCTGGCAAGCGTTTCTGATAGCATCGTGTATGCGACCTGCGGCATCTCTGCCCTGCACACGCCGCGCTCACCTTCGAGCCGATTTGCCCCACACCTCCATTCGCAGAGGTTACATCGCGCAAGTTTGGATAGGTACTTCATCATGAATCAATGGATTATCTGCCCCAGACATTATAGTCATTCCGAAACGGAGGACCGAACTTCAGATATCTGTTACCCCGTCCAATCTTTATCCCGCCTTGAAACCGGATGCTCAGCATCCTGGAAAGCGTGAGTACGTCAACACCCTTGCAGGATTCATGCGCACCCCTGATAAGAGTAGCAAGAGGACAGAAATATATACTCACGTCAACAATAAAGATTTAAGTCATATACAGAGCCCACTTGATTTAATCATGAAAAAGGAAGTAAGAAATGATTAAGACTGTTCAGACAATTGATGGTATAGACGAACTTAAGTTCGGATATAATGCTAAAATATAAGGATATACGAACTCAAGTTCGGATATCAACGAGTTATGCGAAATTGCTCTTTAATTTTGACAATATAAAAAATAAAAGGGAAAATATTATGTCAAATATTAGTTATAAATTTATGACATTTGTCTATAGAATTCGTGATAAATTTTTACAACATTCTGAGATTTTAAAGGAAGCAGGATTAAAACCTGGATTCCATGTTATTGACTATGGTTGTGGTCCCGGTGGATATATTGCTGCTGCTTCTGATATTGTTGGTGAGACAGGTAAGATATATGCCATTGATATTAATCCGTTAGCAATTAAAAGTGCAAGAAATATAGTTATTAATAAAAATCTCAAAAATGTAGAGACAATATTGACTGATTGTAAAATAGAATTATCTGATAAAAGTATAGATGTTGTTTATTTATTTGATTTTTTTCATGAATTAGAAAAACCCGATCCAATTCTATATGAAATAAATCGTGTATTAAAGGAAAATGGAATTTTATCTTTATACGATCCTTTAATGAAAGAAAAAAATATTATTACGAAGGTAACAAATAAAAATTCATTTAAATATTTCTCAAAAGGGAGTAAAACGTATAGTTTTATCAAAATATAAAAACAGGGCAACATTCGCCTAACAGCGAGTACCCGGCTCAGCTACGCTTCGCCCAAACTGGCTCCCGTTGGTCGCCAACTTCGGGTACTCGCAGAACGTTATATTTAATAAATCTGGAGTCCTAAAATTTGATAGGACAGTTTCCTTTCAACATATTTATAAAGTAGCTTCACATTATCTAATTGTATGGACAAAAAAACAATTAAATCTTTTCTTGGTTTTTCTGGTGGTGTATCATGCTAACAGGAATACATTTTTTTCTAACTTACATGTGCAATTTAAAATGTGACCATTGTTTTGTATACAGCGGCACGGATGCCAAGGGTACTTTCACTTTGGGGCACGGATGGCTCTTGATGAAGCAACTAAGATTGGTACAATAAAATGGGTATACTTTGAAGGTGGTGAGCCGTTTTTATTCTACCCTCTAATGCTTGAGGGAATCAAAATTGCCCGTAGTATGGGGTTCAAAGTAGGTGTAGTAACTAATGCGTATTACGCAACATCTGAGGAAGACGCAGAGCTTTGGCTCACCCCTCTTTGTAAATTAGGAATATCTGATCTTAGTATAAGTGACGATTCATTCCACTATGAAGAGGAAAAAGATAACCTTGCTAAACGAGCTTTAGCTGCGGCAAAAAGATTAAGCATGCCTGTCGATTCGATTTGCATTGAGAAACCTACGGTTGAAGCAGATATAGATAGTCGAATAAGGAAGAGCGATTACTCGCTCTCCCTCTTCTAAGAACCGGACTTGCAACTTTCACCACATCCGGCTCAAGCATTTCATAACCCTTTCTGTATCGGGCAGCAGTTTACAATTCTATGGCTTTATGGTTTTGAGACTCAATATTCATGTTAATGAACAATTGTTCATTTTAACTCCAGACGTTTTATATTTGCCAGCTATTTTCCGAGCACGCAGTTTATATCTGCGTACATCGAAATATTCTTTGTCAAGATATGGATTTCTATTAAGTTTGAGACATATATGTCTCACAATCTTTGTATCTGAGAAGCGTTTTAGTTTGTTCTTTTCTGTCGAAAATACCCATTTCCGGGTCCTTTCACTATGCCAGTATCTCCCAGCAACCCAGGACCTGGACTTTTTGGGATGTCTCCTTTTTGCCCATCTCCACAGCATATTCCAGACTATATTGTCCAGTTTGCTGAATGTCTCTTTGGACACCACTGATTGGTGGTAATTTGTCCATCCAGTAATAATGGGGTTGAGAGCACCAATGAGATCTTCCTGTTTCCATGCCTTTCCTTTTTTGATTGCGTCACTTATTTTTTGTGTAACACTATCAATAGACTTGTTAGATGGTTTAATAAGAAGTTTCCCTTTGTATTTTCTGAAATTCCATCCTAAAAAGTCAAACCCCTGATCTATATGAGTAATCAGAGTTTTTTCTATTGATAGTTCCAGACCTCTTTCCTTCAGGAACATTTCAATTAATTCCCTAATTTCCTTAGCAGTTTCCTCTGAATCAGCAGTCACAATAAAATCGTCCGCATAGCGGAGAAAATTTACCTTTCTTGGGTTGCGGCTCTTCCAACTTTTCCCGGAATAGTATTTATCTGAAATTACGCGTTCAATTCCATCTAAAGCCATATTCGCCAGGACTGGAGAGATTATACCACCCTGTGGTGTGCCTGCTTTGGTAGAATTCAGATGATGTTTATATATAAAACCTGCTTTAAGAAATTGCTTCAGAATCGATTTGTCCATTGGGATATTGTCTAGTAACCATTCATGGTTGATATTATCGAAACAACCTTTGATATCTCCTTCCAGTATCCATTGAGCAGAGTTTCTCTTGCTCAGGCAATTAAAAGCCTGTCCACATGCATCCTGTGCGCTTCTATATTTTCTGAAGCCAAAGGAAGCAATATCAGCTGTAACTTCTGCAACAGGCCCCAATGCAAAGGCATATAATGCCTGCATGGCCCTGTCGTACATAGTTGGGATACCTAAGGGCCGTTTCTTCTTTTTACCAACCTTCTCAATGAAAACTCTTTTTAAGGGCTTGGCTTTATAACTCTCGTCAGATAAACTCAGAGCAGCGTTCATTTTGGCTTTTGGTGTTAACCACTTTTTACCGTCAATTCCTGCTGTTCTTTTACCCTTATTCTGACCTATCATTCTCACTGCTAACAATTTCGCATAGAACGAATGGGTTAATACATACTGTAGTCTCTTTATTAAATGCCATTTTCCTTCTTTAGCTGCCTTTGTAATTCTGGTTTGTAGCCTGTTAACACTTTTAATAACCTTTTTCCAATCGATATCATTCCATTGGATTTTTAGTCTCATATCTGTAAGTCTCTCGCTTTTTAAGGGCGTAATTGAATTACTCACATTCACAGGTTTACCTCCGTTCATACAATGAAACACCATTGGCAAGTCTGCACCCTTTCAGGTTGAGGCAAAGTTTGAACCTCTATCCAGTCCATTACAGACTGACATTCGCTTTTTACCGTTTCCGCTACCCTCTGAGCCGTTGTCGTTCCTTGCGGACTTTCTACCCAAATAACTGGGAGTTCATAGGGTTTACCAAGTTCCATATCTTGAATAATTTCTGAATGCCTTAGAAGCCATCTTTAAGCCGAGAATCATTTGTCCATTCCCTATAACGTGAAGAGAGCCGTTATAGTCTGATTCTGTGCCTTTTGGCTCAAGCGTAAAACAGTCTGCTTTCGCTTGTTGCAGATCACGACTCTTACGATGGTTCAACGTTAGTTTCTTCATAGCATTCATTACCCTAGCAGATTGTCCGGATCAGACTTCCAGAGTTTTCCACATTGTCCTGTTGGCTTCACCCATTTCATTACTGATAATAGGTGTCACAGTAGGGTCGCTCCGAATGGAAGGAGTGGCTTTTCTACAATTCAAGATATGACTTTCTTGTCACAGCTCTTCCACTAGTATCGTCGATTTGCTGATATATAGTAGATGAAATCCCTGCTAATACAATATCAGACTTTTCCCGATCAAAGAGTTCATTGTTTTTGGTAAGAATACGAGAAATCGTAGCCGGTGAAATATGAATTCCAATATTTTCAAGAAATTCATGTATCTTTGATTCAGACATGTTGGAAACATATTTCATTGTGTATACCAGGGATTTTATTTCAGGGCTAAATTCACCATCAACCCCTTTCGGTAATTTTCCAATATAGGTCTTGTTTTGAGAAGGAGAGTAGTAAACCTCTTTTTGATATTCAACATTGTCGGTTCTAATTAAAATCCCTTGAACAACTACAGTTTTATAGCCTTTGAATTCCACATCATCAGGTAAGCCGGTCTGATCTACTTTACATATTTCGGTACGATCAATTTTTATTTTATGTTTTTTTGCTTTTGATTTTTTCTGCTTAGGAGGTTGAAGTTTTTTTCGTTCATCTTCTGA
>JAIOQW010000104.1 GCA_021108405.1 Methanosarcinales archaeon | reverse complement strand
CAACCAATTATGGATGCAGGTAAGAGTTTCTCAACAGGCGTTGGAAACTTTTTCAGGACGATTATGTTTTATAAAAATTTTCATTTCTTTTCTTCAGGATCAAATAAGGATAAAAATATAATGCATACCATGGGTGTTAATTCAGACTCGGTGTTTGATTTCATAAAATTGCCATAAATTAATTGAACCAACATGTAATGTAACGGTCTCATAATTTAGAAACTCTTATATTTTATTGTTATCTTCTTTCGTTAGAAGTTCATCACATCCAATGGCTCTCAAATGACGGAGATGACACAATAGATAATACCCCAAGTTTGACAGATGACAGTCTTTTTTGAAGATAATGAAGTCTCTTTCGTTCAAAACTATCCAATTTTGTCAGGAAAAACCATTTGACAGTTTAAATTTTTTCAGTGGAAATTGTATGAAAACCACTGTTTTTGATCAAAATCAGTGTATACATTGGGTCAAAAATCCCATAAATGAACTTTTTAGCATTATTTTTCATGCGATTCCCTGTAACTGTCAAATTCATTGGTGGATTTTTTGACGATTTTGTTGGACTAATCACTGAGCAATTAGTCGAGTTTCGGTGAGCATGGAAATAAAAATTGTTTTGTAATTATTCCCAATTTAACTGTCAAATTGCAAGTCTAAAAAAAGGTTAATAATCATAAAAATCGCATTCAATAGATTGTAATTCATCTGTCAAATGGTGCAGGAGAAAAAGCATTAAAAAAACGAATTCTTGAACTGAAAATGAAGGATACAATCAACAAGAAATCAAAGTGTCAAACTTGGGATAATACTGTTGATTTGTGTGCAAATTGAATAGGAAAGTGCATATTTTAGACTTGGAAAAGGATAGGATATACTTAGAAATGCTACCAATTAAGTAGATGAAAAAAGAAATGGATTAAATCGTGGTAAATGAAGAACATCTTAATATCCTGAATCAAGGATTAGAAGTTTGGAACGAG
Source organism: Methanosarcinales archaeon (assembly GCA_021108405.1). Classification (GTDB taxonomy): domain Archaea; phylum Halobacteriota; class Methanosarcinia; order Methanosarcinales; family Methanocomedenaceae; genus Methanomarinus. The sequence goes on along the minus strand of JAIOQW010000104.1, from coordinate 10,483 downwards.
TGGAGAGAACAGAATCGACAAATTCAGACTCGCCTTAAGGGTGCTGACCTCATTAATGCTGACATGAGTGAAGCTAACCTAATGTAACATCATAGATTTAAAAACTTCTTTTTTTTGTATTTCTTCCCTTAGTTTCGGATTTAAGCGAATAAGTATTTCTTTTGCCACTTCTTTATTTCCATCTGCAATATCTAATATACATGTCGTAATATATCCTATATTGCTTTCTTGCCCTATTCTTGACGAAACGTTATCCACCAGTTTCAAAGCCATTTCCTTACTCACTTTTGCAATATTCATTATACATAACCCAATATCTAATATATTCTCTTCTTTATCTATTCTTGCTGAAAAGCTATCCACCAGATTTAATCCAATTTCTTCTTTTACATGTGCAAGACCTAATATGCACCATCCAAACTTTACAAAATCTTCTTCATTATCCATTTTTGAAGAAAGAACATTAATATCAACCAGTCTTAATGCAACTTCTTCATTTGCCCCTGCAATATAATATAATATCCATCCAATCTGACCTATATCCTCTTCATTATATATTTTTGAATAAAGAGCATTAATATCAATATTATCCAATAGTCTCCATGCCACCTCCTTATTTGCATATGCAATACTTTTTATACAGTTCTTAACTTTTTCGATGTCATCTTCTTTATTCATCTTCACTGAAAGGTCATAGATTTCTATTCCACCTGCAAGTTTTTTTCCTGCTTCCTGACTCACCGAACTAATACTCTCTACACACCATCCAATAGTTTCAATATCTACTTCTTTTTTTATTTTTGAAGATAAAGAATTGATGTCAATGCTATCTACCAGCTTTAATGCCATTTCTTTGCTTACATAATTAATATTAGATATACAACTTCCAATTTTTATAATATCCGCTTCCATATCTATTTTAGCTGAAAGAGAGACAACATCATTCAAATTTAGCTTAATCTTATCAAACAAACCTATCCTATTAATAATCCGCAAAAATGTTCCAATCTTTGATACGTCATTTTCTTCAATAATTCCTTTTTTTATTGATTCTGGTGTTTGATTGTCAATCAAACTAATAGTACGAATTTTCAAAAAATTACCTTTATATAAATGATTCACAATATCTACAAAATACTTTGAGTCTGTGGTTTTAATATATTTATCAAAAAATAAATATTCAATATCTTCTAACTCCCGATCGTTTTTCATATTACTGATAACGTTTATGTATGGCTGAATAGTTACTTTCATTTTTCGTCCGAAGTCAGGAAACTTTTGATATGTACTAAAATATAACTCAGCAATCGAAGAATGATGCAGTGAAAGCATTCTGTGTTTTCCTATCTCTTCAGTTTCCACTATCTCATGAAGTCCAATTAATTGATTGATTATTCTTTTCTCGATACTCAGTTGTTCTTCCAGAAAATTTCGCTCGATTAAAATTTCAAACCTATAGAAAATAGATAAAGGAAGAAAAACATTTTCAGCATGTACTTTTTCAATCCTCTTTTTTATAGACTTGTAAATCTTGTCTTCATCAACAAAATCGTTATCTGAACCATACACTTTCAATGCCCAAGATAAATACCATAAGTCTTTTTTGTATTTTCCAAGGTTGTCTGATACAGTTTTAATTCTATCTTCATCGAGATTAAATTGAGCTCTTAAGAATGTCTCAATCATCCCTTCTGTTACATCTTCCGCCTGTATGAGTGTAGCTGTCTTACTTAGATATTCTAATTCCGAAGATTCTGTTGGGTTAAATCCCTCAGTGATTTCTTTTGTCACTCTTGACCCGATGATAAGCTTTCCTTTCCCCTTTCCCTTGAAATTCCGAATCAGTCTTTCACAATCAGAAATGTAAAGGTGTGCATCGTCGATAATATATATTGAATTATCATCATCTATATTCGGGATATAATCAAAAAAGAGCTTTATTTCATCTTGTGAGTGCTTTTTTAGTTCCACCACATAAATATTCTTATTTTCGTTAGCAAGCTTATAACCCACATTTTTCAGACAAATAGATTTCCCTGATGCTGGATTTCCAAGAACAAGCTGAATTTTATCATTTTCCAGCCTATTTATAATTTCATCAACTTCTTTTCTTTCAACGATATAATCCTGTTTGTAGTCCACCCATGCAGGTTCTTTCCTAAAAAACTCTCCTTCGGATATTTCTTCCTTTTTTAGAACCGATTGGATAGTTGGAATATATACTGGTTCATGTTTTATTGGATGCTGGATAACAAGGTCTCCAGCTACAATATAAAAATCACGTCCAGCCTCTTGTTTATCGATACGGTAAATATCTTGTTTATCAGGCATTTTATAATATCCAACCTAATTTTACAGCAGTAGTTCCCAACCAAGTAGCTAGTTTGCCAACCCATTTACCAATATCTTTTAGGGTTTCACCACTTGCTTTTGCTTCTTTTAAAATTCCATTCACTGATTTAATGCTTTCACCAATTGATTTCTTATCTGGCTCTTTCTCTTCCAGGTCAATTTTTACATTATCAAGATGATTACTGATTTTTCTTTTCTCTTTTTCGCCAATATCCAATTCGCCAACATTGTGCTGGATTGCCTCTATTATTTTCAGAACATCATCTGCTGATGAATTCTGAGTGATGTTCAGATTACCTGCAATGTTATAGAGATCTCGCCTTGCATGTTGTGAACCGATTGAAAATATAGTTCCATCATTCATAATATCATCTTCTTTTTCCAGTAATTGTTCATGATTATTTAATTCTTCGGATTGCTGTGAAGTATCATCATCGAATTGTTCAACAGATGAAAGACTTTTTTCTTGTCTTTCTTTTACATTGGTGAGATAACCATTGTATTTAATCCAAGTAATAACTCCAAATATTATGGAAAAAACCACGATTAGAATTTTCCAAGATACATTTTCAATTAAAAAAAGAGATATTAAAATTGAAACTAAAACCAATGAAAAACAGATTAAATAAACTGAAAAAATTAATGTTTTTTTAGCATCTTTTGGTGTTTTGCCTTTTCCTTCTCTTGAATGATCTTGTCCATCGCCTATATAGTAATATTTTTTATGATTATATGAAAAAGTTGCAAACCAAAAGGGTAGATAAATTTTCAACATTTTTTCATAATTAATACTTGGTTTAAATGATTTTATACTGAAATTCAAATAGGGAATAAGGGCATTTCCTAATACAAAAAACATTTCATTTTTTTCTGTATTAATCATTCCATTAATTCTTTTCTTAATTTTTGATTCAGCTATTTTCAGACTAATTGAAAAAGGTAAAATTGTATAATCCTTTACAAAATTTTCATCAAAATCTTTAATTTTATGTTCAATATAAACCCAGTTCCTTAAATATTCACAGTAAGATATAATTTTAGAAAATTTTAAATTTGGATCCAAAAATGAAAGAGAATTATCAAAATTTGATACAAATTCTGGTATTAGAAATGTCGGTAAAAACTTTTGTATATTAAGATAGAAAAAAGGGAGTGATAGCCAATATTTCCAATTTCTATTTGTTAGATTTGTTGCTACTACTAACTCTACAAAATTGCCAGATATCGGTTCGTGAGGTTCATTATGCCATTTTTTTGTTTCCTCATCATAATGCCTAACTACTATCCTTGAGGTATAATTCCCTTTATATAAATATAGGGGCATATATACTCCAAAAAAATTAAAGGTATCCATTGTTTCATTAAAATCTTCAGGAATTAATGGATTTTCAATCAACCATTTTCGAGTTATTTCTTTGAATTCTTCTTTGGTGACCTCAAATTCGATAATTTTCATGTCTGTTGAAAAGGATGTAGAGGAATTTGAGTTAAAGATGTTATAAATAAAATTTGCTATTTGTGTTCCAACTCCCATAATTTATCACCTTATCAACTATTTTCTGAATGTTGGTAATTTTAACTTCCATTTTCCGATAAATTATTTATTTCAACGATTTTATTGTATTTATTTTTTTTGATTTTTTAAGGCTTTAAAACGATTAAATCAAAAATTTTGGATTGTATTAATGTCATCAAACCTGTTTAATCTCTGACAACATCATACAGGTTCCACAAATTCTTTTATCCGGCTTTGGGACAAAATTACTCAATCTGCAATCCCATAATTTTGCAGTCTTCTTCAGTAAGCTTAACCACACGTACATAATACTCAGTAGAAAATCGCTCTAAGAAATCTATAATCCGGTTTTTATCCTTACTTTGAATGACGAATACCCCACGTATGAGCTTACGATATAGGATATCATCTAAGATACCACGTTTACGGTAGACGTATTTCCCATGATGAGTGCTTGTTTTCTGACCATACAATGCTTTTGTGAATGCACTTGATGTTATCTTATCATTACCAGTAGGTAATGTGAATGCAATTAATATTCCTTGCATATTTATTTATACGGTCGCAAGATTTAAATACTTGGCGCTCATAATTACATTATGCCCGCAAAATCTCGTACTGAAGAACTAAGAACACTCATAAAAACGATCTGTGATGGTGATTTTGAATACGAAAGTCGTGAATCTCCCAAAACAAACTGGAATCTATATGACAATGCTCAGATTATGGAATTAGCCGACTACTTAGATAATCTAAGGGATCTTGTTGATGAAGCTGACAAACGAATAAAAGAAAGAACTCCACCCAGAAAAAAAGGAGCTGGCAGGCCACCAACTGATCCTGGCGATATTTCCAAAATACTATTATTCCAAGCATACACTGAATCGCCTAATAGAATTCCTGAAGGATTTCTATACCTATTTCGTGAGAAATTAGGTATACACCAGCACTTTTCTTACAAAACGATAGAACGTGGTTATGACCGAAAAGCTGTAAATGAGATCTTGGATGAAATCGTAAAAATCACTAATGAAACGGTGGAAGGCAAGGAAACTACCTATTCGTTTGATGGGACTGGTTTTTCTGCTTCGAATAAGGAGAATTATGCTGCTAAGCGACAAAAGCAGAATTCTAAAAAGAATCATAAGAAAACAAAATCAGAATGTGTTGGGGAAAGTCACGACTGTTTTCCAATATCAAATACGGCTAGCAAGATGGGTTTTTCTTATAGTGTAATGGGAGTTGGTGTTCAGTATAAGCTGATATCAGGCATGGCTATAAGTCCAGATCACTCTATTGGAGAAACTACTATGTTTCCCGAGGCTTTTAAGCAGACCCTTCATTGCAATCCCAATTTGATGAATGCTCTCGGAGATGGAATATATGGATGTCGTTGGATTACCGATTTAGTATCGACAAATCATGCCACTCCTTATTTTTTGCCTCGTAGCAATGTGACTTTCAGGAGTAAGGGATTTGTAGGATGGAACGATATGCTTTATTCATTATGGGAAAATCCTCAGGAGTGGTTAGAACACTACCATATGCGATCGATATCGGAAACGGTTAATTCCATGGTGAAGTGTAGATTTGGAGCTCCTTTAAGGAAAAGACTTGATTCGCGGAAAGCTACTGAAACACAACTGAAGAATGTTGCACACAATGTTCGGAGAATTGGGTATCTTGAAATTATGGATGGTATAATTCCTCATTGGTCACGTGAGGGAAGATAAGTGAATTTTGTCCCAAGGCCCTTTTATCCAAAAAATATATTAATAACTTCATTCAGTCTTTTATATATCAAAGACTGACTAATCGAGTGAACTAATATAACAAATACAACGGTTTTAAAAGGAAAAAGTAGCAAAATAACAAAGACTGACATAGTGCTCACCACCGCACCTCTCCTGAACAGGGGGATGAATCTTGATGAGTGTAAAGCCATCTGTACCTCACCTGTAATTGCAATTCGAGAAAAATTGTTTTTCAGGATTATCTACGAAGGCATGTTGCGACCATTTGAAGTTCTGAATCTGCAAATTGAGAATTGGGATCGGCGACAACGGACGGTAACTGCCATTAGAGTAAAACAGAAAACCGCACCACTTAAGGGTGATACATCAAAAAAGGTCTATCTCGATTCATCTCCAAGAACTGCACTTCTTACGGATAATACCAATGAGATGTTACGAGAAATCGTTGGCAACAGAAAGAAAGGATTCATATTCATCAATAATCAAGGCAAGTCGTTAGATCTGTCATGGTTCAATAAGCAGATAAATCATTATGCCAAGCTGTTAAGCATCCAGAAAGTCATAAAATACTATGTTGATGGCAGGATATTGAAACTGATAATCTGCATGGCTCTACGGGAAGCCGGAGAAAGACACCATGATAACAAGGGCGGTAGCAGAAAATTAAGTTCAGTGATGGCGGATCACACTATGGCTGTTAAAGAAAGACACTATGAGAAAGTAGGTTCTGACTTCGAACAGGTACATGAAAGTATACTGGAACATCACCCTGCCTTTGTAGATGGATGGTAAAAATGAATTTTTATTTATATCCTATCTTTAAATCATCAATAATGTAAGGTCTCATCTTCAGTATGTCAAGAGCTTGAATTGCCTTGGTATAATTTGGTTTCATGCGTGATCGGTTAAGCCCTCCACTCATCCATTAATCTCTTTCGATTTACATTAGGATCAAGCGCTTGACTTTGATAAACGTCAAATAGTTCCATGAGGTCTGGATCAATACCCGAATAATCAAGAATAGCGTCTAAAAGCCTATGTGATTTTTCAGCAAATATAGTCGCCCATCTCAAGTGAGTATATCTTGGCGCATTTTCGAGATTGGCCGAAAAAACCAAAAGGTATACACGTCTTGATATTATCAGTGTTAATATTCCAACCCATAAGAGTGCTTCTATTATATGTGGATTTGAAAAGGGCAAGATGTCAATACCATATCTGCTTTTGAGTTCTTTAAAAATCAGTTCTATTTCCCATCTTGCCGAATATAGAACTGCTATATCCTCTGCATCAAGCCGATCAGTAGGAATGTTTGTGATATAGGTATGATATTTTTTTTCTTCAGTGTTATAAATCGCCACCATGCGGAATTTTTTTACATCTCTATTTTCCTTCCCCTTATATTTTCTACGATTGAACTCAACTTCTACTTCAGCATCAACAACTTGCCTTTTCAGATTATCTATAACCTCACTTACTCTTTTTCCTACAATATCTATAGAACGTCCACGACACGTACGGTTATTTCTTATGATAAGCGGATCAACCTTACCTTTCAGCCTACTGACAAAGAATCCATCATTTTCATCAATACGAGCGAAGGTATTGTGTTTATAAAATCCAAGATCTATTAGTAGTATACGATCTTTTAACCATGGACCTATTCGGAGTGTCTTAATTTCACTGGTGCGCTCCCCATGCAATGCTATCCTTTTTGGACCATCTGCTATTGCACTAATAAGAAGACTTATTTTAACACCAGCAGCTGCCTTTCTTGTTCTTGTAGCAGGCCATTTATCAGCTAATTTTTCATGTAATCGAATGATTGTGCTATCCTGAGCAACGATGTCTTTGAAACCAGATAGTTTATCATTTAATTTCCGATTAGGGTTTTGCGTAATGTCTTCCAGACCATGTAAGACACAAACATGAATAAATTTCACAAGTTCTGGTGTAAAACGATCGTAGAAACTACTACTACTGATGTGTATTTCACCTTCTTCTTCATAAAGACGTCGCAAACTTGCCAACGTTCTCTGAAGCTGCACTCCAAACCCTAATGATAATGTCCAGAACATCAGTACAGGATTTATCTTTCTATCTCGCTTTATAAACCCTGTTTCCTCAGCTGTTTTTTTAAGAAATTCCGGTGAAAATAATCTAGTGAGTTCTTCTTCTATTACTCTTGATTTTTTTGCTTTTTGTTTCTTTTTCGCCATTCAGATCCCCTCCGAATGGAGGGAATATCTATGTAAATATATTTAATTCTTTGTAAATAGCTCTTGATCAGTCCTAGATGTACTCTATTTTTCTAAAAACCGTATGCAGAGAGACTATCCACTCCCTTAACCGATCACGCATGGGTTGTGATGCATGAGTTCAACAACATGTCGATTTTGGGTCGTGTCCCCTATAAACTGACAACATATAAATAGTTTAAATGTAATTCTTTCTTTTGAGGGATATGAATGGCTTTAGAACTGGATTTATCAGAATTTTATTGTTTGAATGAAAATTGCCCGGATTACGGTAAGAAGGGTAAAGGAAATATAAGGGTCAAAGAGAGATATGGATCAAAAAATCGGGCACTATTGAGATGTAACACATGCACACATTGCTTCAGTGAAACCAGAGGTACGATATTTTTTAGACTTGAGACCCCAGATGACGAAATACTTAGAACACTGGCACTGGTACCTGAAAAAGGAAGTATACGTGGAACGGCAAGAGGCACCGGACATGATAAAGATACTATTTGCAGATGGCTTGACATTGCAGGAGCACATTGTCAGGAAATAACCGATTACTTTTTTCAAGAGCTTGAGCTTAGTCAGGTGCAAATAGATGAAATATGGTCATATATAAAAAAAAGGAAAAAAACGTGACTGACGACGATCCTGATGAATGTAGTGATGTTTATACACTAACAGCAATGGAAAGTAATACAAAATAAGGCCATATGACCCCTACTCAATTTATCATCCCAATATATCCTATCTTTAATTAACATTTTCTTTTTCCTCCCCACCGTATAATTCTTCAATCAATTCTGCATATTCTACAAGAAGTGATTTACTTAGTTGTGTTGTGAATGCCGCCTCTTCCACCGATAGCCCTTTCTTAAGGCAAAAATACACACGTCAGAGTGTGTAAAAACTCAAAATTTTGCAAAATTGGAAGCTTATTTTTAGATTTAAAGGCTTAATATGGCTTATTTTTCAACCAAAAATGGTTTTTTACTACTTTTTACACAGCCTGACGTTCAAAGTCGCCGAGATATCTATCAACTGCCATTGGACTGTGATAAGTTTCCAATGCAATGTCCGGCGTAGCTTTTCTATCTATAACCGATTTTCTACAGATGACTTTCTTATGCGACATACTTCTACCCAGATCATGCACAGTTCCCCTACGTGGGAGCACTACATTATTCTCACGTTCGTATTCTGCGATTTCCTTTTGAATGGTTGTGAGGGTGTTGGATAAGATAAGTGATAAATCGGTCTGTGCTAAAGTTCCAGATTGTTTATCTGCTTCGTGTAGTATCCTTGCCTCAGCACATTTTCGGATCTCCTTTAATGAAACACCTTTGGCTCTCTTTTGAATGTCTTCATAAGTGACTATAGATAAGACAACGGGCTGCAACCGTAGATTCTTCATATTTTTACCATATCCTCCTTTCTCATCTTTCGCCACCGCATACCACAGTATTTGGCCCATTTTCAGATTCGTTGTCGGGGGGTAATATTGTTCGACCAGTGACTTCAGCTCTTTGACAAATAGATCAATAACCTTTGGTCCACCCAGCCTTGGAAATTCAGTTGATATGAAGCTGGATACTGATGTCTCAAAAGTTTTATCTAAAAGTGGATTATATCTATTCTGCAGATGATTAGTAGCTATTTTATCGCCCCTTTTTTACTAATTTCACAATCAGGGGAGAGTGCCAGTATCTCATCTATGCGGTCTTTATATGCAGGATCTTCCTTGTATTGGCGATATAACGCTTGATATTCTCCTGCCAATCGTTCTGATATTTGGACAAGAAAGGCGATTTCTTTTGTTGAGTAGCTATTTTTGGTTAGATATGCTATACGGGAGAAGGTTACTATATAACGCTTGATCGCCGTTAGCGAGTGCTTTATTTTCCTTTCAATTTCAGTATAGGTTTTTCTCTCTATGTAGAGTCTAACTATTTCTACACGATGGGATATGCCTGGACCGATGTCTTTTTGTTGTCCACGTGTCGGTACAATCACACCTCGCTTTGCAAGTTCTTTGAGATCACGTCTTACTGTTCTGATGCTGCAATTCAAGAGTTTGAATGCAAGGTCTTCCTGTGTGAGTGAGATACCATGATCCCAGGCTTCGTGTGCGATTCTGGAGAGTCTCACTTGCCGAATGGCAACAAGCCCGTATTTATTCCTGATATCTTCATCTTCTTTTCCGGCATCAAGCGTTACCATCGCTGTTTTCATTTGACAATCCGATAAGGGCTTTCCGGCAGGTTCTGAGCTGGAAATTCCCAAAATCTTAATTTGTCCAACATTTAGAATGTCTGGATTACTCTGATCTGGACTGAATATGGATTTCGCTGTCTGCAATATGGCATTGGATACGAATGGTGGACAGTCATATCCATGTTCGACCAGATTGACAAACATTTGATCAAGTGTCTTCGCATTTAATCTCTCAGACGTGTTTCTATTCGTTTTCACGGGTGTTGCCTCCTCTTTTGAATTCGAAATGCTTTTCACATTGCACATTTATAAGTGTTGTGGAGAGGAGGTCATATGGCCTAATTATAAATTATTTATCAGTCATCATGAAGGAAGTAGAAGTGCAGATGATGCTACAAAAT
>JAIOQW010000015.1 GCA_021108405.1 Methanosarcinales archaeon | reverse complement strand
CTGAAGATTAGAAAATGTGAACGGAGTGAGCATTTTCGATATATCAAGTTATACCTGATATACTATAAAAAAAGGATTTATTGAGGTGTTTTGACGTTTGGATGATGATATTGACCGGTGGTTCCCGTATCCCGAATATAGACCCTGTCAGCGAGATATGCTTCAAGCTGCAGCCCGGACCGTTAAGGAAGGTGCTCATGGCGTTCTGATGGTAGATGCACCAACAGGAAGTGGAAAGACAGCTATTTTATCAGCCCTGCTTGCTACGCGCGAAGACCGACGCATCATTGTGGCATTGCGTACTGTAAGTCAGGTATCCATATATCTTGATGAGATACTGAAGATCAGAAAAAACACGCAGAAACGCCCCAGAGTAGCATATCTTGTCGGTAAAGCCAAAACCTGCCCGCTGCGTAATGAACTTGATAATGTCTATTTAGGTTGTGATATTCTAAAGATCAAGACCAAATTCCTGCTGGAATCCAGGATGCAGAAATATCTGGCATTAACAGGTCGATCATCGGATTTTGTATATGACCCATCTAAAGATGACGAACTGCTGGAGCTTATCATGGATGAGGCGGAAGGTGAACGTTCATGCTGCCCTTATTATTTACAATCCAGGGAAGTATATCTCGCGGATGGAGTGACTAAGTTCCGTAGTTCTAAAACGGCTTATACCACTGCCTATGACATAGGAGACAGGGTCATCTATCCTGATAATCTTGCACACCATTGTGGCAATCTATGCCCTTATGAATTAATGGCAGTATCAGCAGAAGTTGCAGATGTGGTGATCCTGAATTTTAATCATGTATTCAATGATTCATTCAGGGATGCCATGTATGGCTGGTTAGGCCTTGAGCCTGAAAAATGCATCCTCCTCATCGATGAGGCCCACAATCTGGGTGAGACCGTAAGGGCAGTGAATAGTGATATTCTCACACGTTTCTCAGTTAAAAAGGCTATAACTGAAGTTGAAACATCACGGAGTAAAGTGATAAAAGCAGGTAGTAAGCAGAGTCTGCCTATCGCAGAGCAAATACTACCCAGGATCTTGAAATATATGGAAAAAATGGAGGAAAAAGGTGTAAAATCCGAAGAGTGGTTCGATCCGCATATGTTCTCTGATTTTATATTTGGCGAAAGCCTGGTTCGTGAGGATGAAAGAATGGTCGCAGAATTAATGAACATGGCAGAAATTATTGCCAGGCATAAAAAGAGTGAATCAGAGTCATCAGAGATCCATCTTGAACGAGTAGGTAATTTTTTATTCATGCTTAACTTTGCTAAGAACGACGAAGCATATATTCCTATTAAATATACCAGAGAGTATAAAGACCGCAGGGCAGAAAGAAAGACCTACGTATCCACCACGCTTGAGATACGCAATATCGATCCAAGTCTACAGATCGAAAGCGTTATTGATACCCATCATGCCTCTATATTGATCTCAGGAACCTTTTCCCCTGCTGAAGCATATGAGCTATACTATTTTGGAAAGAATGGCCGGGCTGCCATCGTCAGGCTTCCTAACCAGTTCCCACAAGAGAACAGATTGATCATTGCGGCTTCAAAAGCTACTACTATGAATATTCAAAGGAATGATCCGGATAATATTGAACAGATCAAACTGCATCTTAGATCGTTCATCAGTATTGTACCAGGGAACGTAGTAGTATATTTTACGTCTTATAGCATGCTGGATCAATATCTTGATTACTGCACTTCAGTTGCAAAAGAGGCACAAAAAAGGATCTATCTGGAACCCAGGGATGCCGGCCAGGTACCTGATGTCCTATCCCAGTTCTTCCAGGCAGGACTGAAGAAAAAAGTCAAACCAGGTGTACTACTGGCAGTGACAGGTGGCAAGATGAGTGAGGGTATAGATTACCGCGGTGAAGCCTTAAAAGGTGCTATAGTAGTCGGGCTGCCTCTTATGGCATATACCGAGATCCAGAAAAGTGTGAATGATTATTATAAGAACAAGTACGGGAACAAGAATGGTATGTTCATAGCCTATATTCTACCTGCTATGAACAGGGCCCTCCAGGCACTTGGAAGAGTGCACCGTGCTGCTGATGAAAATGGTGTACTGGTATTGTGTGATATGCGATTTGCCAGTAAAAATAATATGGGTATAAGGGAGCATTTACCTGCATGGATAGACAATGAGATGAAAGTATGTTCGGGTGAGGATAGTGCTGCATTGATCACAGACTGGGTACACAGTCGTATTACTGAAGTAAACCCGGCAACTCCGGATAATTCGGTAGTTCCATTGGAAATCAGGGGGTCAATGGTTGAAAATGACACACAACGTGTTATTAAATGTCCCAGGTGTAAGAGGGATTGCAAGTTCAAATGGCAAATATTTGAAGATGGATCAAAGCATATTCGCCAGGAGTGTCCTGTTCATGGGTATATCAGGTATGCACCGCAGATTGAACCGTATATAACTATTGCCGATCAGACTGTGGAAAGTGATGATCAAAAAACATTAGTGGAATTGGATTATGTGAGTGATGACTCATGACAATTTACTAGTTTTTTAATAAAATATTGCCTCTTGAGAAATCTGTATAAATCCTTAAACGATCACAAATGTAATAGTATTAGACATATATATACATGAGTAGTATATATCCACTTTATAATGCCGCCGTGGCTTAGCCTGGCAGAGCGACTGATTCGTAATCAGTAGGTCGTGGGTTCAATTCCCACCGGCGGCTTCTAGTTATTGGTTCGAATCCCTGTTTGGATTATGGAGCAAATTTAAGGTGCAGACTAAGCTTTTTTAGTTAGAAAAATGTGTGGGAAAATTTACGAAGTTGCAAGTCAATCTTGACGCTATGGCTTTTTAGGTACTTTTCCGACAATCTCACTAATATTTAAACCTCCAACAAAACTATTATATTCATTTATGATATATATCACAATATACCAGAAAATATAATTTTGTGATATAAATGACAACAAAACTTTTGATCAAAAAACTTCATCTCGAAGACATGGAGTTTGTAACCTCCGAAATAATAAGAACATATTGCATGCCCATGAAAATAGACCATAAAAGGGCAATTCAATACCTACTAAAAGAGGGCTATCTGCTAAGGATCTTCAAAGGAATCTATTACATAAGAACATTTGACGAAATAAAGCTCGGAAGAAGCAAATACAGCCATCTGGAACTGATATCAAAGGGAATGGAATTAAAAGGCGTAAAAAACTGGTATTTCGGGCTGTACACTGCTTTAAAATTGAATAACCTCACCCATGAGCATTTTGCAGTAGATTATGTGATAAACGATACAATATTCAGGGCAAAACCAATGGAGATATCAGGGCATAAGTTCAGATTTATAAAACTCAAACCAGGACTATTAGGATTTGGCGCTGTAGAAGATACTCTGAGATATTCTGATCCAGAAAAAACCATACTGGACTTCATTCATATCTGGCGCTACAATGGGATACCAGATGAAAAAATAATAATGGATCTTTTAGAATATGCAGGGAAGTTATCAAAAAAGAAGCTTAGTGAATATGCGCAAAACTATTCAAAAACGGTTAGAGCGACAGCAGAGAAAGTGATAAATTGAGAAAAGATTTTATTAATGGGATTTCAGAAGCTCTGGGAATTGAAAGAAAGGAAATGATAGAGAAAGACCTTATCCTTCACCAGGTGCTTCTTGACTTATCAAAGAACAGATTTTTTCATGGGAACTTCCTGCTCAAAGGCGGAACATGCCTGATAAAATGCTACCTTGGCTACTTCAGATTTTCAGAGGATATAGACTTCACTTGGAGAGATCAGGAACAGTTCAAAGGAATGTCCCAGAAAGAGATACGAAGGTATCTTTCATCCGTTATAGATGAAACAGGAGCTATTTTCGTAGAAATTGCGCAGAAAAGAGACCTGGATTTTAAAAACATTAAAAGCAACCATGATTACATCGAGCTTGGAGGAAGCAATAAAATAGCCACTCTTAAGATATGGTACGATTCAGAGATCCTGAACCACAGGTCTTTTATTAAGGTACAGATGAACTTTGTCGAAGAAATGCACTTCCCTGAGGTTAAGAATAACTTAAAAAGCCTGCTTGTCAAACCTGTTTCTGAACTTAAAATTCTGTTTCCTGAGGAATATGAGGAGTATTTAGAGCAAATCCCGTTCGGTACTTACGACATCAGAGAGATAATGTGCGAGAAAATCAGGTCCATCCTAACAAGAAAGGGAGTAAAGGCAAGGGATTTCATTGATATATACCTTATTTCCAAAAACTTTGGGAATAATTTGGAAGACTTGAAAGGAGACATTGTTAACAAGATTCTATTCATGTTCGATTTTTATGAAAAATACAGGAAGAATTTTAATGAAAAGAAAAGACTGCTTAAAACAGAAGAGATTTTTACATGGGGTAATGAAAAGGATTTGCTGCTTGCAGATTTGGATGAGAGAGAATTTTACAGTTTTTTGAGATATATTTTCATATTTTTACAAAAGACGGTGGAGGAAATAGAGGGTTGATATTTATTCTAAGTCCTCACCCCTTCGCAGACACATCAGAATCAGTGCCATTAAGATCATGGTGCCTCTCTCCTACCTGGTCCTCCTGGCGAACTTGGTCAGGATGGGCAGGTCCACGCTGTTAATGATCACCTGATCCACGACAGGCAAATTCTGAGTGGTTTTCTTGATCTTGTCAAATACCGGCGTATAATTGGTATGACCCATCAAGCCTGGAGATAACTGCATTGTTCAGATTCCTCACAGTGTCCTGGATGAATACCTTCCTGCCGGCGCCTAGGGCATCCATTGCCAGAGCATGAACAAATTTTGACTTGCCGGACCGAGTATCACTAAAAATAGGCAATCCTAATAGGCAAAATGGATGTAAAAAGTAGGCTGAGATCTCTGGTTTTGTGCTATAGCACCATTTAGAAAAGGAAGTTAACTGTAAGAAAGGTGGGTTTAATACAATATCTCGGATATTTATATCTGTTCATTTAGCGGTGGAATTGGAAGTGTAAAATTAGGCACATCTATGCACTTCAAACTTGTGAATACAGCACCAACATTAATATATTTTCGTACTTCGGCCCGTCAGAAAGGGCTCTTTAACAACCATTGTAAATATGGCCTATATACGAACGCGGATAATGTATCCACTTCATAAAGCATGGTATTTTGACAGGATTATACAGGATATTGATGTTGCAGTGTATCCTCTCTATCCTGTCTAATATTATTTATATTACCCTTAGATTTGAAGTGGATACCAGATAATGCATGTGAAATCTGCGTTCATTTGCGTTCATCTGCGGTTCGTTATAGTTTAAAAGACCAGAAAAAATTTAAAAGACTCTGGATTTGGGACAGCCTGATTGGATGAATTCAAAATACTAAACAAAAAGTTAAAGGAAATAAATGCCCCAATTCACTGAAAAATCAATTATTACCATTCTCAATATCCACTAATGTGTCCACGCATTTGAAAGCACTTCAGCTTGTTTCAGTACTAATTCAACGGCTTCCGCTGCCATATCCGGCGGGTACTTATAGCGTTGCAATGTACGGCGGACAAGAATGCGTAATTTAGCTCTTACACTATCGCGCACCTGCCAATCTACGGTAGTGGATTTACGCAGTTTCTCGGTAATTTCTACAGCAATCTTCTTAAGGATTTCATCGCCTAACTCACGCACAGCGCTTTCGTTATTCGCCAAAGCATCATAAAAAGCCACTTCATCCTGGTTCAGACCAAGTTCAGCATCGCGGTTAAGTGCCTTTTCAAACTCCTTAGCCATCTCAATAAGCTCTTCAATCACCTGGGCAGTTTCAATGGCACGGTTGTTGTATTTACGTAATGTTTCCTTTAAGCGATCACCGTATTTCATCTCCTGCACAACATTATTGCGTGTTTTCGATCTTATCTCGTCTTTAAGTAGTTTTTCCAGTAGCTCTACTGCCAGGTTATGGTAAGGCATCTGCCTGACATCTTCCAAAAACTCCTCAGACAGCAGGCCGATGTTAGGTTTATCTAACCCGGACAGCTCAAACACATCGACAACACCTTCGGCAATCACAGCATTGTCCAGGATCTGCTTGAGAGCCGAATTTTTTTCTTCCTGAGTGCGCTTTATATCGACAGATGTGAATTTACTAATGGCGGCTTTAATGGCCGAAAAAAATGCTATCTCAGCACGCAGCTCTTTAGCTTCATCCAGAGTGCTACACAATGAATAGGCTTTACTAATTGCCAGTACTGCATCTAAAAAGCGTTTTTTACCATCATCGAGCCCCAGGATATGGTTCGCTGCCGGTACCAGCAGTTGGTAGGCTTTGTCTTCAAAGTTACTATAATCAAAACCATGGAATAGCCCACGTACCACATCCATTTTTTCAAGCAAAACAGAAAACGCCTCTTCGGCGCGCAGCGTTGGTTCTCCTCTGCCCTTAGCGTCGGTATAGTTTTTCAGCGCTTTTTTTAATTCATTGGCAATGCCGATGTAATCCACCACAAGGCCGCCTGGTTTGTCCTTAAATACCCGGTTTACCCGCGCTATGGCCTGCATCAGGTTGTGGCCTTTCATCGGTTTGTCGATATACATGGTATGACAACATGGCACATCAAAGCCTGTGAGCCACATATCACGCACTATCACCAATTTAAGTGGGTCGCTGATATCTTTGAAGCGTTTTTCTAATTTTTTCCTGGTATGCCTGTTGTAGATGTGGGGCTGTAACAACTCGCGATCAGATGCCGAGCCTGTCATTACAATTTTAATCGCACCTTTGTCAGGGTCGGGGTCATGCCAATCCGGGCGCAATTCCACAATGGCATTGTATAAGTGCACGCAAATATTGCGGCTCATACCCACGATCATGCCTTTTCCATCCATCGACCTGGTGCGCTCTTCAAAGTGTTCTACCAGATCAGCAGCCACCTGCCGAATGCGCGATTCAGTCCCCACTAATTTTTCTAAGCGGCTCCATTCGCTCTTGGTTTTCTCGCGGTTAGATATATCTTCTTCGTCTTCCACCACGTCTTCAACCTGGTTAGACAACGCTTCAATTTCGGCATGATTCAGATCGAGTTTTACCAGGCGTGACTCATAATAAATGGGTACTGTTGCGCCATCGTCTACAGCATCCTGGATATCATAAATAGACACATAATCACCAAATACTGCACGTGTATCTTTGTCTTCAAGAGCGATCGGTGTCCCCGTAAATCCAATAAATGATGCATTGGGCAAGGCATCACGCATGTATTTGGAATAGCCGAACACAAGCTTGCTATCAATCACATTGCCATCTTTATCTTTCACATCTATAAAGCGTCCTTTTTGGCCATACTGGCTGCGGTGTGCCTCATCTGATATTACCACAATATTATGGCGGTCGTTTAAGATCGGATGGCCATCTTCGTCTATAAAAGGTGAGAACTTCTGTACTGTGGTAAAAATAATGCCGCCCGATTCCCGCTCAGAGAGCAATTGGCGCAATTCACTACGGCTGTTGGCCTGAACAGGTGTTTGCTTAAACAGATCCTGTGCATTGGAGAATGTCTGGAATAGCTGGCCGTCCAGGTCGTTTCGGTCAGTCACTACTACCAGAGTGGGGTTATTCATTGCCGGTTGCTGCAACAACTTACCGGCATAACAGCACATGGAAATACTCTTGCCTGAACCCTGGGTATGCCAGAATACACCGGCCTTTTTACTGCCAGACACAACTTCTTTGCCATAGGTTGCACGGGCTTCGGATGACTGATATTCATCCGGTGTCTTTGCAGCTATCAGGGTTGCGTTTACCGCCTCGCGAACCGCATGGAACTGGTGATAACCGGCTATTTTTTTAATGATTACTTTGCCATCGGTTTCAAAGAGCACAAAAAAACGGATGTAATCGAGCAGTAACTCGCGATCGAAAAATCCCCGCACCAGGGTTTCCAGCTGACATTCCAACAGTGGCCTGTCGTCTCCGTGTTTGATGGCGCGCCATGGTGAAAATCGTTCCTGGTTCGCTGTCAGAGAACCAATACGGGCATTGTAACCATCACTCACTACCAGCGCTTCGTTGAACACAAACAGGTCGTTGATCTCGTTTTTGTAGGTTTGCAGTTGATTGAACGCATCCCAGATATCGGTGTTCTCATCGTTTGGGCTTTTTAACTCCAGCACTGCAATTGGCAAGCCGTTTATAAAACAGACAACATCTGGACGGCGTGGTTGTTTTGTTCCCTGTATGGTAAACTGGTTGACTGCCAAAAAGCGATTGTTGGGGAGATTTTCAAAGTCGATTATAAAGGCGTGGTCGTGGATCGTCCTGTCTTTTTTTCGATATTCAACTGGTACACCTTCCAGTAAGAGGCGGTGGAAAGTGCGGTTACTGGTTGTTAAATCCAGGCTGTCGGGCTTTAATACCAATGCCATGGCCTGTTCAATAGTACTTTCTGGTAGGTGCGGATTGATACGCCCAAGGGCTTCGTGCAGGTATTGTTTTAACACTACTTCGTGGTAATCGCTGCGTTCGGATGCATTTGAATCAGGAGCAATATCGGGACCATAAGCCACATCCCAGCTGTTATTGCGGAACCAGTCAAAACAGAGTTGTTCCAGTTCGTCTTCATTCATAATTAAAAACCTCCTAGCCTCGCACGACCATTTGAGCAATCTGCAATATATTTCAGTAACTTCTCAAGTTTTGTATGCTCACCGTCAGAATCGATTTCATACCAAATCGGCCGAATATTCATTTCCAATAATAGATTTTCCTTTGCTTGCATTTCTACATGTGAAGTTGGCTTATTTAAAATCGCAAAGTGGTCTGGTATTTCAAATTCTTTACTTTTTACAACTGTATTAAAAAGATCAAGCGTTTGGTCCTGCTCAAGACTACAGCCAATAAATACTAAAGAGTTGCTTACAAAGATTTGTCGCAATGTTTTTGCTAAGGGCTTTGTGAAATCGACCTTCTCACCATACGCATCACTGTATTGTTGCTGAGAAAATATGTAGGTATTCTGATCACCAACATTCCCATGTAACTTTAAAATACAACGCTCACCTTGTATCAAACTGGTAACAAATTTGCTTCGATCTTGTATTCCATGCATATAGCCTTCAATTGGCCTATTTCGCTTTCGGTACGTTTCTTCAATCAACCTATCGAAGTTAGTTGTAACGATACATCCATCTGCAATATCAGGCAGATATTCAATTGGCCCCATTATTCTCTCTCCCAACGCCTGCCCATCTGTCGGCAACGAGAAAGTGTTTCGGATAAAGTTTTCCACTTGAGTTTTATCGTTATCATACAATAATTGAACAGCGTCCAAATACTTCCCCTTCAAAAGTAGCCTCTCAACTTCATCAAGGTAAGATGATGCAGGTTTGAGAGCCCTTTCTTGTGATGTCGAAACACCTTTCAATTTTATGACCAGTTTTTTTATAGCCTCTCCCCAAAGAGGGAACTGACATGGTTTAGACAAACCAGCACCAACAAAAGGTGTTACTCTCTTTCGTTTTACAGCTTCAATAAGTGCTGAAAAAACAGTGTCTTGATCAGACTCCCGAAGATAATTTAATATTTCTTGGTGAGTTTCACGCACTTTAGAGCCATTCCAAAAATCAAGTTCAGCCATATAGGCTTCTGAATCTAACCAAAATAGAATATCACTAACATCAACAAAGTATTCAGCAGGTTCTTCACCTAATCCAAAATACTTAAGAGGCTCTTCACCATTCAAAGCTTCATGAAATTCATGATGTTTATCCAAAACAGCTTTAAGGGATGATTGAAACTTGATAACAGTTTCTGATAAACCTTTTAACTTTCTACTATCCATGTCAATTCTCCTCCGCAAGTTTGGCAGCATCAACGGATAATTCACCGGAAAGGAATTTGGGAAGGAGGGTGTCGCGGAGTTTGGCCAATACTCTTATTTGATCATCTAAATTGAGAATCTGCTGATCAATAACCTCAGTAGTATGTGTAAATGCTTCAATAATAATATTTGACGGTTTTACCACTTTTAATGATTTCAAGTCTTTTTGATTTATCGAACCGAACACAGTACCTTCTGAATCAAAACTTTTAAAACTTCGACTTAAGTCCATCATGGAATAATAAGTATAGGCTTCACACCCCAATTTATGGCGAAGTGCAGCTACCCCCCGTCCAATACAACAGTCAGTAATCGCCTTATTAACATCACCAACAGGTGCCCTGACGCTTAATAGAGTATCTCCTTTTTTAGCCATACGTTTTGGTTGGGTGCAATAAACGCGATTCTCAGGATAACGCCAACCGAAATCTCTTCTGCCTTGGAAAAATGGTTTACCTTCTCCATTTTCATTATATGTGTTCCCAGGCGGAGATTGTCCCATCGTTGCATTAAACTCTGCACCTACAGATGAAAGAGTCCACCCCTCCGGCACTTCCCCCAACTCCGAATCCTGCATGGCGACAGGAAACAGTTCGGCGGTGGTTTTAAGCTGGGCGTAGTGTTCCGGCTGTTCGGCCTGCAATTGGTCTAACTCTTCATCAGTCTTACCCGAGATGGCGCGCATGGCGGCGCAGGTTACGCCTTTGGCATCTTCACATGCTTCGAAGGCGGTGATTTTGGCTTTAACAGGATCAAAATCCACAAACCAGCTTTTGAATATGGCCTGTGCCATGGCTTCGAGGGTTTGGTTGATCTGGCGGTTGAGGGCGATTTTGTCGTCTAAACTTCTTAAAATATAAACAATTCTCTGTTGCACTTCTGAGCTTGGTGTCGGAACAGGAATCTTTTCGACAACAGCACGAGGCGCAATATTTAGTTGCACAGCACCTTGTGAGGCATTAATTAATTCATTAAAACCTTTCTTAGAAGTTAAGAAATAATACAAGAATAGAGATGATATTTTTTCAGTATTGGGCCTTAAAATCAGTAATGCTTGACTAATTATCCCTTTTGGATCATCCTTATCAATAATCGATATACGACCCACTGTACCAGAACAACTAATAATTAAGTCACTAGTTTCAATCGTGAATCTCTTTAATTTTTTATATTTTTTTTCGTCAATGTAATAACGAAAATCTCTATCGCCCCGTATTGCATGCTGTTGCTCATAAACTGGAATGCCACTATTTTTTAATTCGGCTCTCTTTAAGGCAGAACCAAATGGACCTCGTATGTAGCCTTTTTCACCAAGTAAATCACCTAATGGGGTAATATCAAAACTCATGCCCCACCTCCGCCAAATTCAGCTCAATCTGCGCTTTCAGCCTGTTCACCCCATACTTAAATACACGTTCATCAAAATGTTTTGTCTGCTCCCTCATTTTTCCACCACTTCCCAGTACCCGCCCCTGGCAGCGCCGATGCGCTGGAGCAGACCTTTCCTTTTTAATAAAATTATATTATATTCCACTGATTTTTTTGTTAACTCTCCTTTTATAGAAATCTCCTGTTTGCTTATCTTTGGATCTTCTTTGATCAATCTCACGATAATGTTTTCTTTTTCAGAAAGTTTTTCTACCCCCTTTTCTACCCCCTTTTCTACCCCCTT
>JAIOQW010000086.1 GCA_021108405.1 Methanosarcinales archaeon | reverse complement strand
TGTCAGTCGGACATCCGTACGGCAATACTTTATGGCGCATGCAAATGAGTACGGGAAGGCGGCTGGCTATGGAGATAAGGAATGCTATTGAAGTGGATAAATTGGATTGTATAATAACTTAATGAAGATACATTTAGTGACCTATGGCTGTACAGCTAATAAAGCCGATAGTCTCAGGATGGAACAAATACTTACAAATCTTGGTCATACTTTTACTGATAATTTATTATCCTCTGATCTGGTAATTGTAAACACCTGCACTGTCACCCGGACAACAGAGCGTAAGGTTCTGAAGTTTATTAAGTCCTTATCAGAAACAGGAAAGCGTGTTGTTGTTGCAGGATGCCTGCCGGCGGCTCAATTTGATGTTCTAAATAAAATAGACTGCCAGACAGTTACTCCGTCTTCGCTTGATGATATTGCAAATGTTGTAAATAATAGTAGCACTGCAAATGTTACAATGAATCTTCTCCCTGTTTTGAAGGGAGTAACGGGAATATGTAGTATATCCACAGGCTGTGTTGGCAACTGCACTTATTGTATTGTCAAGCGGGCCCGGGGAGAACTGGTCAGCAGACCATTGCAGGAAATTGTAAACGAGATCGCATCATTATTACACCAGGGAGCTAAAGAGATACAATTAACCTCCCAGGATACCGCCGCCTATGGTCTGGATAGCGGGATACGTCTGCCTGAGTTGCTGTGTGCTATTAGCAGGTTTGACGGGGATCATATGGTAAGAATAGGTATGATGAATCCTTTTACACTGCTTGATATCCTGGATGATGTGATCGAATCATTTGAAGATCCGCATATATTCAAATTTCTGCACCTGCCAGTTCAGTCAGGTTCTAACAGTGTACTGGCACATATGAATCGCAATTATACTGTAGAGGACTTTCAAAATATCGTTAGAAAGTTTAGAGTGAGATATCCTGGTATCACTCTTTCAACAGACTTTATTACAGGGTATCCTTCTGAAACTGATAAGGATTCTCAGGATACACTTAAACTATTGCATGAAATAAAACCCCAAAAGGTCAATATTACACGCTACTCATCCAGACCTGGTACAAAAGCCGCGATAGAATATGATATGCCGGATTGGATAAAGAAAGAACGTTCAAGGGCACTTACTAAAGAGCATCATCTTATTAATAAAACCATTTTTAGTAAAAGGGTAGGAAAAAATATTAGAATGTTGACCACAGAACCTGGTATTAATAATTCCACGATAGGGCGTGATCCGAATTACACTAATATTGTTGTACGTGAGAGATTACCATTAGGTAACTGGTATAATGTAAGAATAACAGAAGCCAGGACAATGTATTTAATAGGAAAAAGGGTATCCACCTAGAACAAAATCCTCGCTAACGCTCGGATTTTCTTGACTGAAACTCCGAAGGAGTTGAAGATTAGAAAATGTGAACGGAGTGAACATTTTCAATATATCAAGTTATACTTGATATACTGTAAATAAAGCTTTTATGTATCCACTTCAAATCTAAGGGTAATATAAAAAAATTATAGACAGGATCGACAGGATATACTGCAACGTCAACATCCTGTAAATCTGTGTAAATCCGTGTCTGAAAAATAACTGGGAAATGATAATATGTCCTCCCAATGAAAAAAAAGATATACTCTCAATCACATACACCAAACAAAACAAAATAGTTAAAGATGGTGTATCAAAATGAGAAATAGCATACTTGATGAATTATCAAAAAGGAGTGAAATCTTTACAGTAGAGGATGCTTTGAAAACATGCAATATCAATAGAAGTGTTTTATGGGTTATTTTATCCAGATTGGAAAAAATGGGGTGGATTGAGCGAATTGAAAAAGGTAAATATATAATTATCCCGCTTGGTGCAAAAAAAGGTAGATACACTTTACATGAATTTATTATCGGTTCTTTATTGGTAGAGCCATATTGTATCGCTTACTGGAGTGCATTGCATTATTATGGGTTGACCGAGCAAATCCCAACTACAGTATTTATGCAGACGATTTCAAGAAAGAAAAAACAGACAATCGAGGTATTTGGAATTAGATATAAGATTATCAAAGTAAAAAAAGATAAGTTCTTCGGGATTAAAAGAGGATGGCTTGAAAAATCAAAAATTAACATAACGGATAAAGAAAAAACAATTATAGATTGTCTTGATAAACCTCAATACTGTGGAGGAGTAATCGAAGTTATTAAGGCTTTGAATGATAAGGAATTGGATAAAGAGAAATTATCAGAATATGCACAGCTTATTGGAAATACGGGTGTGGTACGGCGATTGGGGTATCTTTGCGATCGAGCGGAAATTAACATTGACCTTCCCAGAGTCGGAACACGAAACTATCTGTCACTTGATCCTACTTTCTCAAAAAATGGTTTAAAAAATGCTAAGTGGAAGTTAATAATAAATCTTGATGAAAAAATGTTGGAGGGTTTGTATTGATTTCTACATTGGATATGCGAAGTATTGGCAGAGATCATGGAGTCCCGGAGACAACAATAGAGAGGGATTATGCACAGAACTGGCTGTTGAAACACATTGCTCCTATAAATAAAGCTTTTATTAATAAGCTACATTTAACCCTTATGAACAATCAACATCCTATTTTGCAGGTGGCCCTTGATCTACTTGAACTTGAGCGGGCTGTTATGATCGCCCGTGAAGCTGTTGATGGGGGTGCAGACTGGATAGAAATAGGTACACCCCTCATTAAAAGTGAAGGGATGAATGCAATCAGGACCATGAGGGACAGCTTCAGGCAGCATACTATTCTGGCAGATATGAAAACCATTGATACCGGTGCTATTGAAGTAGAAATGGCAGCAAAATCAGGTGCTGATATTGTGATGATATTGGGCAGTTCTGATAATTCTACGATCATGGATGCCCGCAGGGCTGCGGATAAGTACAGTGTCAGGCTCATGAGCGATCTTATCAGCATAAGTGACCCGGTATTAAGAGCCAGGGAACTGGAAAAAATGGGCGTGGATATTATTAATATTCATATGGGGATCGATATGCAGATGATGGGACGCAGTCCCATAGAACTTCTTAAAAAGATAAGGGGCGAGATCACAATTCCTATTGCAGTGGCCGGAGGGCTGGATGCCAGCTCAGCCTCTGAAGCTATAGCTGCCGGTGCTGATATTATAATCGTAGGCGGCAATATTACCCGTTCATCCAATGTGACCGGTTCTACTCAGGATATCCGTCGAAGCATGGATTCGCCTACCTCCACACCGCTGCAGCGGCCATCTTTTGAGATCGAGACCAGGGAGCTTTTTACCAGGGTCTCAACTCCCAATATCAGTGATGCCATGCACCGTAAAGGGGCAATGAGCTCACTGATTTCGATAAATCCAGGTCTGAAGATGGTAGGTCCGGCAATTACTGTTTCGACATTCGAAGGTGACTGGGCTAAAACGGTCGAAGTTATTGATGTGGCCCAACCCGGTGATGTTATTGTAATATACAACGGCGGAAGTGAGCGTGTGGCACCCTGGGGCGAACTGGCTACGTTAAGCTGTATCAATAAAAAGATCGCAGGAATGGTTATAGATGGAGCTGTTCGTGATGTGGATGATATTAGAAAACTCACGTTCCCTATTTTTGCTAAGGCAATAGTTCCTAATGCCGGTGAACCCAAAGGTCTTGGTGAGATCAATACCGAGATCAACTGCGCAGGTCAGGTAGTACGTCCGGGTGATTATATCATCGGAGATGATAATGGTGTGGTAGTGGTTCCTAAACAACGTGCTTATGAACTTGCCAGACGTGCTCTTGAGGTGGAAAAGAACGAGAGCAGGATAAGAGATGAGATCATTCGCGGTTCTACGCTTTCTAGAGTATTACAGCTTGAAAAGTGGGAAAAAAAGAAGTGAGTGTATATTCTGGCTAAGACTACAAATACAATCACCACATCATCATCATTATCATCATAGATACTTTAATATATTATGAACACGAATATTGAATTAATAAATATGTCTGAAATAGAAATACATTCTGAGAATAATACTCAACAACATTCAGATGTTGAATATCCCACCTTACTTGAAAAGAGTGAAAAAATAGCCGAACTTCAATCAAAATATGATTCTGAATATGACGATCTGAAAAAGAAATTCGAATATGTTGAAGAATTAAAACATAAATTAAATGTTGATGAAATAAAGCTTCGGTATCTTTCTCTTAAGGATGTTAAAAATAAATACCAAAATGAAATAAAAGAATTAAAGCATGAACAAAGACAGATAGAGGATCTTAAGGCTAGAACCGATCATGAGCGCAAAAAGCTAGATCAACAGATAGCGGAACAGGAAAGCCTTAAGAAAAAACTTGAATCTGATATAGTTGCTATTCTTCAACATGCTGATGAGATAGATGAATTGAATACTACTATTGAATCTCAATCTAATATAACTCAAATGAAACAACTTGAACTGGATAATATGAAAAAAGAGATTGAGAATGAAGAAGAAAAATTGATTGATATACACAGGCTCCAGGCATCAATAGAAATGTTGAATAGTGATCTTGAAAAAGCTTATGCATATATTGATGAAATAAAGGAAGAAAATAGAGTGCTACATGAGAGACTGGAAATTGAGAATAAAGAAACTGATTTCGAGAGTATTTATACAAAAATGCTATTTGAGAATATTAAATTGAAATAATATCTATGGCCGGCTGTTCCAAATCCAACACTCACTATCACATAGAATTCTAATATCCAACACCTGGTTTTTATTTATCCTTTCATTCCTCTACGATGCAGCATCAAACACGTAACTGCTAGCAGTATAATATTTGTGAACTTATATTCAAACCCTGGTACCTGTTCGTTCTTATCGGGCGGTGCGGTTTCTTGTACAGTGGTCATTATATAACCTGTGTTTGCAATTTCATTTTTTAAGTCAATAGATACCACATTCACAGTAACATTATATGTTCCGGCCTCTGCATCCATGATATCTAATGTGACATCAAAGGAATCACCGACTGGAAGATCAGATATTACTGTCTTATCCAGTACTGCTACATCCACACTATCATGGTTTGTTGCCGCAAGCATGAAAGAACCTGTGAAGTTTCCGGTATTCGTGATCCTTAATAGATAGTTTGCAGTTACGTTCACGTTGGTTGTTTGGTTTGCAGGTTGAGAGATTACGCAATCATAGATTCCTTTTACTACTGAATTGTTCTGATATTCAATGTTGTAGTTCGATGATTCATCATACATTCCCACTTTTACGTTATACCAGCCGTCTGCTGCGGTTGCATTGAGGTAGAATTTCTCTTGAGCAAGAAGCCCGGTTCCACCTATTATATTTGTATTCGTGATCTCGTTTATAACTGCCGAGCTATTTAAAATAGAGACTGTATAGTTCTTTGGGTGCGATTCGGTATAGATGAATTTTACCTGGAATTGTTCTGATGCTTTCTTATATACAGGAGAGCTTTCGAGCGGTTCGTTTATGGTAATATCAGGAGATGTGGCATCATACAAGACTAAGGGTAAATAATCATCGCCGTCATGTGTAGGATATGGAAGGTTTGTATCACCCAGACCATCTATGTCCTTATCCACACCTGTATAATCCGACCAGTAATTGCCGCCAAGGTACGGTCCGTCGACGATATTTGTACCTGCAGTTTTTTTGATGTTCCAGATGTTGTTTCTTGTGTCATAGGTCCCGATGTTTTTTGTATTGTTGAAGTAGTTGTTGTAGATGAGGTTATTGTTTGAATTAGATAGAGAAATCCCTCTTTTATTGTTTGATGCTGTATTATTTATTAACGTATTATTGCTCGAATCTCTCAAAGAGATACCCGCCCCATTATTGTTTGTTATAGTATTATTCAATAATTTATTATTGCTCGAAGACCATAAAGCGATGCCACCTTCATAATCATAAATGTTGTTTGATACGTTGTTATTCGATAATGTATTATTGTGAGAAATTGACAGTCTGATAGTTTTACCATTATTATTCAAGAGTGTATTATTGCATGACCTCTGCAGTATAATGAATGCATCATTATTATTTGATGCTGTATTGTTATTGGAACTTATCAAACGGATATGACCTGAATTGTTCAATACATTGTTATTATCCGCATGTTTTATCCAGATGCTTCCGCCATTATTTGATATGATATTATTAAACGATTCATATATATAGACCCCGTAATGATTGTCATATAACTTGTTATTATAAATGTTGCAATGATTCGAATTACTGGCCAGATAAACCCCTGCCCTCCAATGTTCACGATAAGGGTAAATATAAACTTTATTCGCCCCTGTCAAATTAAATCCGGAGATGTTCACATAATCTGCAAACACTGCAAAGACATGATCAGTACCCACACATGTTTCTACCGGAGTAACTGTAACCACATCCGCACTTTCACCCACCAGTGTGATCCGTTTATTTATTTTCACGCTCTCTGTGTAATTGCCACCCATTACATAGATGATCTCTCTGGCAAATGCTTCATCAACTGCTGACTGGATTGGATTGCTGTCGGGATTGAACCTGGTACTATTACGCCACCAGCCAGTCCGGTTTACGCATATGTCGCAGCAAGTGTAAGGAGGTAACGTATTATTCACATGCCATGCCCATGTCTGAATAACGCTGCCGTTTGTATTATTCGCGATAGCAGAGATATTCCAGATCCCGGTAAAGGCACTTGAGTTTGTGTATGATGCACCTGTTGTTGTATGGTTAGTTTGGATTTCTAATCCATTGATATACCATGTCACATTTGCGGTCTGGCTGATTGTGATATGGAATGTTCTTGAAACACCCTCAGTGTCGACTATGAAATAGGTAACCGGATAATGGGATATAATAATTGGTGTGGTCGACCCAGCCTGGACAAGTGGGTGATAGTCGCCACTGTATTTGATTATTCCAAATGAATCATAAGCGATCAAAGTATCTCCAAGTCCGTCCCAATCAATATCAACACCTGTATAATCTGACCAGTAATTACCACCAATATGAGAACCGCCAATGATGTTTGTCCCTGCTGTCTTTGTGATATTCCAGATGTTACTTCCATTATCGTAGACGTTTTTCATATTATTGAAATAGTTATTGTAGATTAGGTTGCTATATGATTCATCTAAGTAGATACCGTAATTGTTTTCCCATATAATGTTATTCATGAAAGTGTTATTATTCGATCTGATCAAACTAATTCCATGGTAGTTATTCGATACGTTATTACCGGATAAATTGCAGTAATTTGCATTACTGCTGAGAAAAAACCCGGATCCTGGATACGTTTTATCTCCTATCACTTTAAACCCTGATATATTCACAAAATCTGCATTTATCTCAAATACGTGGTCATACGAATCCGCCGTTTTCACACTTACCACATCCGCCCCTTCACCTTGAAAAATAACCTGCTTATTCACATTCACGTTCTCAATGTAACTGCCATTGTACACGTAGATGGTATTTCCTTCAGCTATACTATTGTATGCGGTCTGTATCGGTGTTCCAGTGGCGTTGAATAAGCCACCTTCACACCACCACCCGGTTGTATTGACATAGATTGAAGTGTGGATAAATGAGTTGGTCTGAACCAGAGGATAGTAATCTCTTCCGATTAGATTATCACCAGATGTATTATATGGAATGAAGGTATCTCCAAAACCATCCAAATCAACATCAACACCTGAATAATCTGACCAGTAATTACCGCCAAGATAATGCCCCCCTATAATGTTTGTTCCTGCTATCCTGGTAGTGTTCCAGATATTGTTCCCATTTTCATAAGTGGTAAGGCTCATAACATCGTGTACACAAAAAGGCTCAACACATCGAGTACACCTCAAGTGCATATTAGGTCCATAACATCGTGTACACTTTTCTCGTTTAGAACTTCTCTTCGAATATTTTTGAATTTTCACCGATTTTATACCCAAAAATTTTAATAAGAACCGCCTCTTCTGCATTTCTCTCCTGATAATATACCCTTAATTGTTCCTGTTTTGTGTCGATAGTAGCCCAGACATATTCATAAGCCAACGATTCGACGACATCAAAGTCCTCATTGAGCACACTGATTGTTCCATCTCCCTTCACCTGTCGGATAAAGTGCACTTTTCCCTCTGTGATTGGCAGACTATTCGCATCGATATTAAAATCCTTTGGAAGTTTGCGGTGTGGTATGGTCTCCAAATCGGTCTTTCTGTACTTCCAGTCCTGACGATTGTTATGCCGCATTAGAAATATTTTTCCCTCGCTTCGAATGTGTTCCATATCTATCCATTGTTCTTGTTCCCACAACTTCTGGCCGAAATCACCGTTGAAGTCTTCGATCGCACCGTTCATCCACGGCTTGCTCGGCGCAATAAACACGGGCTCGACACCGAAATGGAGACACAACCTGACGACACGGCTGAAGTGCCGTGAATGTATCAGGTCGCCGATGATGTCCCATTATGTACGAAGATTGTGTCTCCATGGTATGCCCCGTTAATCACAGCCTGTATCGATCCTCCCGGATAAACATGATGCGTTTGTGCTGATGCATATCCTATACTGCTAAATCCTAAAGTCAAGAATAGAACCATAAATATAAGCAGCTTCTGCTCGTTTATAATGAATTTAATCACTTTCATTTCCCCCACTGATTAAATAATGTGCTTTCATAGCATATATATATTCAGGTGACCAAAATCCGAGCGTTAGCGAGGATTTTGTTTACCACACCTTAAGATCAATACTCTCGATCCTCACCCTCTTCCCTTCCGAATGGACCACAACACCCGAAATCTCTTCTATGTATAATATGTATATTGCCAGGGTCGTTATTGTGCGAGTTTTTTAATCATATCTATGCATATTGCATAGAAATCATTAAAATTCTTGCAATATAGGTTATTTTCGATTCGATTTTAATTGCTTCCATTTGATTATCGGGTGGTCTTTTATCTCCTCATTAAATATCCCGTCATCATCGATCAGGTCCGGATTGAACATGTTTTGAGTGTAAAATGTCTCAATCATTTTAATCTCGTTTTCTTTTAATTGACCTGTGATCTTTTGTGTAAAATCCAGAACAACCTTTTTGATAGCTTGATAATCGATATCATTTTCCAGATTCACCATTCTTGCAAGATTGTCAGAAAGTAACGAATTCCAGGGGGGACTGTTTACATTGATCTTATTTAATTTTGGTTTGCCTATAAGCATACTTTCAACAACAGCACATTTTCGAAACACATCCATGTCGAAATCCTGCTTTGTAATTGTGTAAACGTCATATAGATCCCTTGCTGATCGTCTCCGTAAAAATGTGCACCATTTATTTGCAAACAATTCTTCTTTAGGTGGCGTTTTTACTTTGAATTTATCATTCCTGCAAATATGGTGAAAATCCGCAAGGATATCTGATCTTAGCAGCGGAAATCTTCGCATGTATCCGATTTCTATTTGAAAACTGTCCTTTTTCCCGACTGAATTCCTATAATATACAACCATCCTGCCAAGCGGGTAACTTGAATCGATCTTTATATCGGCATCTGCGTATCCCTGTGTATAAAATACCTGTTTTATTACATGATCAATTCTGGTTCTAACCTCACCCCAATCATCCTTGTCGATGTGCCGGTAATTGAAATCCAAATCCACAGAAAGCCTTGCCAGTGGTTTTGTGTAAATAAAGTTGATAGCTATTCCACCAATTAATGCCAGCCGCTCTTGTAAAAAACGAACGTCCATCATTTTTTCAAGCATGGTTGAAATGCGGCATACTTTTTCAATTTCGAGCTGATGGAAACCTGTTACTTCCGGCATTTCGTTGTAATTGTACATCGTTTAACTTCCTTTATCTAAAGATACTCAACAAACACTGCCGGAACGTAAAGATTCCAATCTTTATTTAAAGTGCTGCTGAGTGATCTTTCAAGGTACTTTGGAGTTTTTGGTTTATATGCTTTAATTTTGTTTAATGTTTCATCGCTGAGATGTTCATAGAACACAGACTGCTCACGTAACAGTTCAAGTACAAAACCAACTTTGACATAAAGACTTTTTTTACTGTACGTGTCAAGAATGTCAATTATTTTCTCAAAATCAAGTCCACTTAAGATGCTGAGACTTTTAAGGCATTCTTCCCATCCACCGGCATAATCAGGTCTGTCTATACAATCAACAAGAGTACGTTCTTTACTGCTCACCTTTATTTCAGTAGTGCGGTACTTTTTTAATTCAGTATCAAAGAAGATATCTTTAGTAAAGACCGGCTTAAAATTAAGGTTCTGGTACTTAAAAGGAGAAAAACGATCTTCAGGAAGGATTGTAATGTACACTTCATTATAATGACTGTATGCTGAACCATAATATTCAAGAGCAGAATGGAACCCAAGATAATAGTGATCCCTGATCTTACCTGCGATGATGAACTTATCTGAAATGTGTTTTTCTGGTTCTTCACATGGAGATAGGACTGCATATAATCCTTTTCTGATCTTCTGGAGTTTTCCTTCCGCAAGCAGTTTGGCTGTATATTCACTATAAATGTATTTGGGAATAAGCACAGGACTTAGCGTCAGTTCAGTGATTTCAAGAGCTGTTTTTTCGATTTCCCGGGATGTTACAACTTTCTTTTTAAGCAGTTTTTTGTAAAGTGTATCTCTTTTTCTGATCATCTACCTGGTTTTTTGTTTTTAAATAATTTAAAGTTATCTATGCCTTTAGCATAGAGATCAGTAAAAAAGACAATAATAAGGTGTACATATTATATTCATCTACACTGTTGTTTTCTAAGCACTCGCCCTACTCTTCGTCTCTTTTTTAAGAGCCTCAGTCAAAAAAATCCGAGCGTAAGCGAGG
This sequence comes from Methanosarcinales archaeon, assembly GCA_021108405.1. Lineage (GTDB taxonomy): Archaea > Halobacteriota > Methanosarcinia > Methanosarcinales > Methanocomedenaceae > Methanomarinus. The sequence goes on along the minus strand of JAIOQW010000086.1, from coordinate 690 downwards.
ATTTTGTTTACCACACCTTAAGATCAATACTCTCAATCCTCACACGCTTACCTTCCGAATGGACCACAACACCCGAATGTACTTTTTGCATCATACAATGTTCAGGAAGAAACTTTACCGTTTCACTAACATCAGGCACCCGGCCTTTAGTAACCATACCATCAAACCCGATGACCATACATAACCCGATATTCCGATACTGCGCACCTTTATCCCTAACCCTATGAAGCGGTCCGACCATATGTACAATAATAATACCTTTGTCACCACAATTAAACCCTGGCAGCAGATCAATGATATCCTTCATTATTCTCCCTTGTACTCCATTGACCCGTCAATATGCCGCAGCACACCCATATGATACCGTTTTGATACATGCATCAATACAGATGTCTTTCCTGAACCAGGTGTACCTGCTATTACAACCAGTTTCATGCAACGCTTACTTCCTCTATCAGTCCGCCATGCCTGATAGTATCACGAAGTGACATCATATAATTATCAATTCTAACAAGTTTATTCCATAACCCGATTTCTGATGATTCATCATATAAAACTTTCCCATTGTGGTTTTAAAATGGCATAATTGTGAAAAAGAAATCAATTGATTGTACAAAATGGAAGTGATATTTTATTGTATATAACGTATATATTTTCATGTCAACAGGAACAAATCCTCCCTTCGGTCGG
>JAIOQW010000082.1 GCA_021108405.1 Methanosarcinales archaeon | reverse complement strand
TAGATCTACGCTATGAAGGCAACAGTTAATTTTGCCCCCGCAGGGGCTTTCTTGAACAGGATAAGGCCAACGGATATCCTGGCTTCTTCCGGGAGTTCCTTGGTGCTTATCATAAAATCAAGCCCATCTTCAGTTATTTCATAACCACGTGTTGTTATATCGTACCTGATAAGACTAACGTAATAACGTGTTGTCTTGTTCCTAATCGGATCAATGTGCTCGAATAAATAAGTTTCACCGTTTCTGTCGGTCTCCAGAAGCTCCATGATAGAACGTGTGATTTCCTTACTGTTGTATTCTTGGGAAGGATATATTTCCTTCAGGATCTTTAGTATGTAAGTCTCTATTTCCCCCATGGATACAGACCGACCTTTAAGTTTTCCTTCTTCGATCAGCAAGGTAAGAATGTCGATGGCGAGATATGCTGCATCATAAGGAACTCGTTCTCCTTGGGATGAGTAAACATAGAGTTTGAAAAAAGGAAAACTACTCTTCAACCGTCTTAACCTTTCGTTTGTGTCCTGAAAACGTTTATCGTAGCTCAATCTTGCCCCACTCCTCGATATCGTTGTTGTTGACTACCTCTTGTGGAAGACATCTTTTATGTTGAATAATTTCTTCGATTAAAGTTGCAGACTCTGTACTGAAAAAATCAATGAACGGTGACAGAGGCGATTTTTTTATGTTAACGGCATTCTTCAACGGCCTTGAGCCTTCAACACCTCTTACATTCAGCATGTGGTCATAAAATGGGACCGCTGGAACTATATCATATTCCAAAAAAGTTTTCCATAGTTTATTGTAGATGAAAATTCCTTCCGGATCAATATCCCCAAAGTAATAGTAATGATCAGAATGCCTACCTTTAAGGTATTGAATGAACTCGAATTTTTTAATTATTGCTTTACCTTCTCCGTAGATGAGAAGGTGAACATTGGAAAGACGGTTGGTCCTAATTGCGTCCATTAATGTCCAGAAAGTGTCTTTATTCTCGACAATGAGAACGACTTTTTGAGTATTAGTTCCTATAGAATTGAACGTTTCAATCTGATAGTAGAAAAACGGCTCAAATGTTTTTTTTGCCTTGAGGTCTGCTAATTTTAAGCCACCAAGTTTTCTGAGAATTGCTTGGCCATTAATTGTTGCCTCCTCGGGAAGCGTTAAAGCCTTTTCATCATCGAATATGAGATACGATCTTTCGTTGGCTGTAAGAGTTTTGCAGTTGCTCAGTCTTAGCAAGTTATCAATTCTACGGATAAATTTCTTGTTTTCATAGTACTCTGCAGGATGTTTTGCATAATAACTCATGTCAAGTTTATAGTGATAAGTAACTAGTTCGCTTGAAGGTAAAGTGTTTCTTTGGTCTTCAAAATAATTAAAATTAATCTCATATTTATGTGGGATTCCTTCATAATCAAATAGAGGTTCTGCATTTTTTAAAGGAATAAGTATTCCTTTTACAATAAAATTATTAATTAAATTAATAAAATCTTTTCTAAGATCAGGAGTTATAAGAAAATTAATCCCATATTTCTTTAGCTCAGTAACAATCTCTTTGATCTCAATTCTTTTTTTTGGATAATCTTTTATTATGCATAAGATTTGTTTTTCCATTAGTTCTCACTGATCACACTTATTGAAGCATTTAGAACTAAATATATATTAAAACATAATAACTTTTTGTCTTTATTTTCCAATAAAATCCTTCCTCTTAATAACTATACCCTGCAGCTCTGCTGCGGTTGGGTGTGCCGTCGCAACGTTTGACTTAAAGAAGGGAAATTTCGTTACAGAAGAAGAAGCGAAAAAAATCATTGTGGTTCCAGTCCGGGCTCGTTCTCTAGAGTCTGCATTCCGATTGTCAACAGATCACATTCCTATGCATCTACTAAAATTCGCTTTTTATAGTCTGACACAACACACCACAACAACACCTTTCGATTAATCGAAATATTTAAGTAGTATCACATCTATCAATATATCCAAATCAGTATATTAATCGACGGGTCTGAACAGCAGTAGGTAAACAACATGAACACGAATGTCATCAACTGGAAATACAGCTATACAGAGCTTGGTATGATCTTTGGAATGATTATTGGAAGCGGAATTGGAGTAACAGCATTTGCCAGTACAAACAATACGTTGTTTTTCACAGTTCCGGGGTTTGGGATAATCCTCGGGTTAGGAATAGGAAGCTCACTGGATAAAAGAAGGAGGCGATGAAGTTGAATGATTATATTGAAGCCAAAGAGCAGGACAATCTACCCTGAAGTGTGACCATCTATTTCAGCACAAAATTACTGATCTCAGGCGAAAATAACATTACCATTTCATCCGGATGTAATGTCGATTGCTCCGATCACGATGACTTTGAATTCTATGATCTCAACTTGGAACAGGACTTTTGGACATGATGAGGATAACATGACTAAACGTATAGGAATTCTATATTTTTCCCCAACAAATACAACAAAAAAGATATGTAGAGCCGTAGCTTCGGGAATGGGTGCAAATGACCTGCAAACACTGGACATGACTTTTCCGGATACCAGAGCGGAAATAATTGCTAATCCAAATACAGTTACAGCAAATATAGATCATTTAATTGTCGGTGCCCCTGTTCATTCCGGCAAGCTTCCGCTTCAAGCCATGGAGTGTCTCAGTGCCATTGGCGGAAATGGAAAAGAATGTAGTGCGATTGTTGTTTATGGCAATCGGGACTATGGAATTGCTCTTTACCGTATGGTGGAAATTCTTTCTAAAAATGGTTTTGGTGTTACCGCTGTTGGTGCCTTCATTGGTCAACACACATATTCAGATATAGTACCTGTTGCAATGGGACGACCAGACGAATCAGACATAGAGAAGGCACGTAAGCTTGGAGCAAGCAGTTTAATTGCGACCGAATACTTGAGTCTTGAAGATATTCCAATTCAAATTGACAAAATCTCCAGGTCTGACAAATACTCAGCTATCAAACCTGCATACATTGCAAAACTATGCGTACAATGTGGAACGTGTGCGAAAAATTGCCCTATTGCTTTACTATCGCCTGACACGGGTATGTATCTGGATCAGGCGGGAAAAAATCAGTGTATAGGGTGCATGGCATGTGTTAACAATTGTTTAAAAAAAGCAAGAGTTGTTAAAGCTAATCTGATAGTAAAAGTGGTTATGAATAATCTTCTCAGACAAGCATCCAGAGAACGAAAAGAACCTCTTACTATTGTCGGATGATGAATATGGGATTAGACATGTTTTCAATTAAAATAGGTGGAGTAATAAATGAATAGCACAACAAACAAAGAGAAATGGTGGATATATCTTATATTTTTATTTATAGGCATCATTTCATTATTTATCGGTTTTTTTGTAGGTAGTAATCCATTATTTGATGGAGGACTATTAGTAATGTTACTTCCGTTGCCGATTTGTTCGTTTTTATTACATCTTACTATTAAATATTATGGCACCGAGAAGTACACTTCTGCTTTTGTATTTGTGACACTTGCTGCATCCATTATCATTTTCTTAATTGGTTATATTGTACCTTTAGGGTCTTTCTTTTTGCTTTTAATTCTATTTGCCATAGGATCGATTATTTTGAAAAATGATCGCCATATGAAATTTGCGCTGACAGCATTTACCATCTCTTTTGCAACAATATTCCTGATCTTTGGTGTCACTTTTGCATTGGCTGGGTACAATCATGACAATAGCACAGGGATACGTGCCGATTTACTGCAAACAGCGCCAGATGAGTTTGTTGTCCTGACTGAACAGGATCTAACCGAATACCCGACAATCAGGGACGCAATCACAAATCATGGGGAAGTAGAGGTAAAATCTGATGAATGGGAACGAATCCGGAATTTTCTCGAAGAAAAGGGCTCATATACTGTAAAATTCGGTGATGAATACTATGAGATCAGATTCACGACTGCATAGCATGGTGTGGGTGGGTTTGGTTGGGAGGCAATGAGTCATAATGACAATGGAATCGTGAGAAAAGAAGTTTGAAAAATAATTACTTAATATAAATCAATTGAAATTAAGGAGATGAATAAATTGGATGACAAATTAAAAATGAAGAAATTATTGATAATTTCTATTTTAATAATTGGTATCGTTTCTATTTCTGGCTGTACTGGTGAATATAACGCAGAAATAAACATTTATGAAACTGAGGATATTGGCAACGGTACATACTTTGAAATAACTGATGATGAGTTAAAAGATTATCCTGAACTTATAAGATCAATAAGTGGTGAGGAATGTACAAAATCAAATTACAGCAGTTGTGAATTAAATTCAGATGAATTCGAAAGGTTATCTGATTTTTTTAGAATGAAGCATCGTGAATATTTATTTAGTATTGACATGAAATTTGAAAATAATTTAAATGATAACATTATCGATACTGAATTAATGAACACGTTCGAATCTAATGGTTTTCCATTGTCTGAAAAATATTACATCATTACAAGCGAGAGAAATAGCTGGTGGATAGAAAATAAAGCTAACAGTTCTGAATATATTATTTGGGAAATAAACGATGAGTTAAAAGTATATAAAAGTGAATATATTGAATATGAATTCACCAAAATAGGGGAACATTATTATAATATTGACTTTGCTGAATTTGAATATGGACGATTTTGGTAACTATGTTTGAAACAATACAAGGCAAATGTGGAAAAAATATTAGAAGAAGGCGTTTTTAAGACTCATTCCAGCTTTGATGAATTGAGGGTTCGAGAGTATATGACGTTTTTCCTGGATTGTCAACAGAAGGAAAAATGTTGCGAAGCCTAAAGGAGTAGAACGACCTGCAATATCTACAGAATTGCTGCATTGAAGGGGTATCTGGTTGCACATGACCGACGATTTAGAAACAAAGAGGAAGGTTGATGAGTTAATTATTCGTAGCGATGCAACTCAGTCTGGGCTCCTTCTCTAAAGTCTGCAGTCCGATCGTCAACAGAACAACTTTACATGCACCTATTAAAATTTGCCTTTTATGGACAGATCCTCCTCACCACAACAAAATCTTCCGATTAATCGAAATATTTAAGTGATATAATGTGCATCTGATATTTAAGTCAGTATATTTATCGACTGGTCTGAACCGCAGGAGGTAAACAACATGAACTACCACAATCCCCATTATCATAACAAACAGCGACAGGATGAATGCCCGTTCGCATACATCCTAGAGAGAGCATTGCTATATCAGCAGGACAGGAACATCGACACCGTGCAGCAGGAATTCGCTGCCAGCGCAAGGTGAACATTATGAACACGAATGTCACCATCCAGAAATACAGCTATACAGAGCTTGGTATGATCTTTGGAATGCTTATTGGAAGCGGAATTGGAGTAACAGCATTTGCCAGTACAAACAATGTGTTGTTTTTCACAGTTCCGGGATTTGGGTTAATCCTCGGGTTAGGAATAGGAAGCTTACTGGATAAAAGAAGACGGCAATGAGTCATAATGACAATGGAATCGTGAGAAAATAAGTTTGAAAAATAATTATTTTGTATAAATCAATTGAAATTAAGGAGATTAATATGGAAATAAATAGAGAAATATCTTATGATAAAAAAGTAATAAAGAAATATCGGGGATTTTTAGGTTTTTTTGGATTTTTGGGGTTTTTAGGCATAACCTCGAATCATCCTCTTGGATACCTTTGGTTCGGTTGGTTTTCATGGTTCATTTGGTTTAAACATTTTTTAAAATAAAAAAACAACAGAAGAACCTCTTATTATTGTCGGATGATGAATATGTGATTAGATATGTTTTCAATTAAAATAAGATGGAGTAATATCATAATAGTGGCTGGAATAGCGATGCTGTCCCTCTTTCTGCTTGCCGGCAACGCAAGTGCAGATCCACCCCCGGCAATCCTTAAGATAAACGGGATTGAACAGATTTCCGGAATCGGTAGTAATTGCCGGAAGGTAGAAAACGAGATTACATTTTCATGATGATGGCTATATTTTCGTAGGCATTAAGTCAACTGAAAGAAGGCCTACTGTGCTGGTCAAAACTGATGTGGATGGAAATCAACTGTGGAAAAAATCTTTTTTTGATCTTGGAGATGCTCAATCAGTTCAGCAGACATCAGACGGTGGATATGTAATTGCAGGAACCACTGAATCATATGGATCCGGCGGCAGTGATATCTGGCTGGTAAAAATCGCAGGCTCGAAGGTAGATACTACACAATCCCAGGTTATTATATCCGATAATAATGTCACTGATAATAATATCACAGATAATATCCGAACAAACCCTGGAAAATCCATACCGGGTTTTGAATTTTTAGGAGCGGTCTTCTCAGTTCTAATAATACTGCTTTCAAAAAGGAGAATACCCTATTAAGGCTCCCCTTCCAGACCTGCTATATATCTTGCCAGATACAGCGCATCCATCAGGTCCACAATACTATCTCCTCTGGCGTCTCCTGATAGACCTACTACATCTGCGACCAGTACGCCCGGTGGATTCGAGCATTCAGGTTCAAGATCTGCCAGATATCTTGCTATGTATATCACATCATTATTATCGATAACGTTATTGCGGCATACATCACCTCTTCTGAGCACAGTCAGTGTGATGCATACAGAATCGTTGAAGTTTCCTTTAGTATCTGTCGCATTAACGCTCAGGTGGTGGGTAAGGTTAATTCCTGCAACTGCATTCACACTCACTGTCCAGGTATCAGTCTCTCCCTCACGTACCATTGGCTCATTTGCATATCCACCTATCGATGATAGATCGATAGTGACGTTTGCAACATCGCTGTCAGTATCGGTTACCATAACACTCAATGTAGTGGTGTTGGTTCCGGGTGCTCTTGGTCTGTCATTATCATTGAGTATTGTATCCGGGCTGGCGCAGGCGTCTGTTACTGCCGGAGCTTCAGTATCTGCTTCTATAATGAAGGTCCCGTCGATCACTGTATGATCAATATGATCTAAACCAGTATCAATAAGCTGGATGACTGTAATATCCAGTAGAGTTTCTTCACCTTTTATGCCTACTGCATTAAGTTCGATATTCGCAAAGACTATATCGCCATTAAGACCGGAATCATTGAGTGCATTTGCAGTCATCCAGCCAGTACCGTTATCTATGTCATATGTAAGATAGTCCATATCACCTTGCAAAACTCCGCTCACATGAACGACCGAGGCATTATATGTCAAATTGATCCTGCAACCGCCCAGATTATCCACATTATTTACCATGATCGGCACTGTTGTACTCTCTCCTGGTGCTAAGGTTACATTTTCGATGGATAATGTTGTAAAAGAAGGTGCAATTGCAGCCGCAGTAGTGAAATTTAATTCTTCGCTCTGTGCCGAATTATTGCTCGCATCTGTGCTGTTTACTACAAAATAATATGTAGTATTTGCGCTCAGTCCGCTCAGCATGATGTTGTGTGCACTCACCATTACTGTATCCAGTACAGCATCTGTATAGTTATTCTGTAATGTGCCGTACCTGACAAGACTGTTACTATTCTCATCAGTATCCCAGATGATGGTTATGGAATCAATTGTGGGTGTACTGTTTGTTATATTTGTGATGACAGGCGGCGTGGTATCCGGAGATGGAACCAGCTGGACCAGCGGGTGGTAATCTCCTCTATTTGTCATACCGATGTTGTATGGGGTCAGGGTGTCTCCCAATCCATCTCCATCTTCATCCACTCCGGCATAATCGCTCCAGTAGTTGCCGCCGAGCCATGTTCCACCAATGATGTTCGTTCCTTCTGTCTTTGTTATGTTCCACTGGTTGTTGCCGTCGTCGTAGGCGTTTTGCGTGTTGTTGAAGTAGTTGTTGTAGATGAGGTTGTTGTTCGAAGAGGACAGATAGATGCCATACGGATCACCACGAACAACCCTGAACCCATTGATAGTGCAGTCGTCAGCTGTGACCTTGATCGTACTATCTTCCCGGCCACCATCCACAACAGGCATATCGATTCCAATAAGTGTCAATTGCTTGTCTATTATTATATTTTCATGGTATGTACCGTTGTACACAATGATCGTATCTTTTGGGTTGGATGCTATTATAGCAGCTTGTATGCTTGTATAATCAGCACCGCCGCTATCATTTACAGTTATGATCTTAGAAATGCTGGTTGGGGCTTCCAATAATTTTGTATCATCATAGCTCTGTGATTCTTCCAGATTCATTGATGACCATGTTGTTAGCATTGTACCGTTTGCCTCATGATACTGTGTAATAGAGAGCAATTGAACATTCCAATTATCATGACCATTAATTGTTCCGGAGACTATTGTGTGACCAGCGGTACCATTTTGTAAATCAAATGAATCATTAAACAGACCTTCGTCAACTAGCTTATTGTTTTTAGAAAGTTGCAGCCACACTGAGTTGTTATTATATATCTCCTGTGCGGTTAGATAATATCCTTCCTGCAACTCCCAGGATTCAGGATCAGGTTCGATAAATAGCCTTCCATCGATCTCTGAGTACTGGGTTGTGTATCCTATCTTTACTAAATTTGTATTCATACCGGTAAAAACCGTTTCTACGTATGTACTAAAAACCAGTGCACCTGTTGAGTTATAATACCTGAACCATTCATCTTCACTGATAATCATATCTTTTACAAGCACGCCATCCTTTAATAGAGATAACCAGACATTGTCCCCACACAAACCGAGATCTTTCGGAGCAAATGAATATCCTTCCCAAAGCTCCCATATATCCCCGATCGGATCTGCACTCGCATACATCTTTGATCCATTGTCGATCAGTTGCACACCTGCACTGGAATACTGATTAATATTCTTGAGTTTAACAACGTCTGCCAGACATCCATTGAACACAGCTTCTATCACACAACTAAACGATTCAAGACCGTTTGTATATGTAAATAGATCATTTGGCTTCAATATATCTTCTTTGAGTACACTACCATCTTTCGATAATTCAAGCCATACTTTATCATCTACATGATAATTGATGTCTTTTATCGTGAGTACATACCTATCCGTAAGTTCCAATGGTATACCATCAGGATCTGCTGATTTGAAGAAATGCATCCCGTCAGCGATCAGAGCAGTTCCATTGACATCAGAATACTGATTGACATTCACAATTTTAACAACGTATCCCTCGCTACCAAGGAATATAAAATCTAAAACACAGTTTATTTCACCGATGCCAGAGGTATAGGTGAATGTACTGTCAATATCTCCATTCAGTATCTTTTCCTTCACGACTATGCCATTCTTTAATAGCTGAAGCCGGACCTCCTCAGTGTAATAACCGATATCGGATACTGTGAACATATAATCATCAGAAAGGTTCCATGAAATGCCACTTGGCTCTGTCACAGGTGGGAATACATGAAATTCGTTGTTGATCAATATGCTCCCATCAACCTCTGAACGCTGATAGACCTCAACAAGTTCAACCATGTCAGTATTACACCCAAGAAAAGCCTCTTTTAAAGTTGCGTTGATTATCTCAATTCCGTTTTTGACATAACTGTACCGACAATCCGAATCAACTGGTGCTTCATATTCTTCGGTTAGTATTCTCTCATCAACTACCACGCCGTCCTTACAAAGAACGAACCATGCTCTTTTCCCTATAAGATCAACCTGTATCATCCCAATAGTATAGTTTTCAAATAGATCCCATGAGTTGTTCCCGCAACAATCTGATATGAATCCTCCACCACCGGACAGTACTGGTAGTTCATCTTTGATCAGATGCGGGTAGAATTCTATAGCACTGGAATTATATATTGTTTTAAAGGAAAGATTCCCCATGATCTGGCATGTTGATGGGGATTGATTTAAATAAAGGTCTTTCAGGTTTCCAAGAGTGACAGAAGAAGAAGTTGCGGATACTACTTCCATGTTATCATAGTATTCTCCGGTGTTGATCTGAAGAATATCATTATCCATTAGAAAAACGTATTTAACCTGCACGATATTAGAATCTTTTCCGGCAAAGATTCCACAAACATAACAGGAAAATATTGGAATGTCGGATTCTCCGGCAACATCCTCTGTTAGTGTATATATTCGTTTCTGTAAATCAGAATCCCCTGTGCCGACTACAGTGCAATCAATCTCGTCTCCATTTTTACTCAGACAAAACCACACTTCATCACCTTCAATATCAATTTCCACAGCAGAAAGTGTAAAACCTCCACCAAGATCCCACACTTCGCCTACTCTAAGTGTTTTGGTATCAGTACTGTTGAATTCGACCAGCGGCCTGGCGAGTTTGGAAGCATTACCATTGATAGCAATATATCGCTCACCCATCCAGAACTCAGTCCAGTAGCCAGAGTCACTGGCATAACGATTTCTCTTAACAGTCAACCCAAGATTCTTGTAAAGTTCATATTCATGCCAGATTGGAGTAGTAGCATATTCCAGAGAATAATCGACTATCTCATTCTCAATTCGAAAGGCATATTTAATCTGTACAATATTAGTATTTGTCCCATGAGAGATTGCATCAACGTAATATGAAAAAAAAGGAATATCTTCCTCACCTGCAATTTCTTTGGTATATGTATATACCTGACCTTCTTTATCCACCTTGCTATCAATCTCTATTCCGTTTTCACACAGAGAAAACCACACCTCTTTACCATCAACATCAATCTCCAGGGCAGTAAGCGTAAGACCTCCGCCAAGGTCCCAACTCTCACCTACTCCGAGTGTTTTGGTATCGGTGCTGTTGAATTCAATAAGTAATTTTGTATATTTATTGGGGTCTCTACTGATAGCTATATATTTTTCACATCCAAAGATATTCATCCAATATCCGGATTCGCCGTTAACAGTCAATCCTGTATTGCTATAGACTTCATATTCATGCCATGTGGGTGGAATAGTGCAGGTCCATGTATCATCAATAATTCGATCGGTATCCGGTCCTTCTAATGTGTCTGCCAGGATTGTCAGCGTTTCTGTACCGATGCATTCTTCATCTTTTAGATTATAACAAAATCCCCCTAAATTGGATGCGTTCCAGATAATGTTGTTTGTTTGCATGCCTGTCAATTGCACAACTTCGCCGCTGAATTCCTCTGTGGCAGTGGGTTTGTAATAAGATGTAGATGCAGATGCAACAACCATGATAGTAAGTGTGAGTATAAAAACAGACATTCCTACTACTGCACTTGTATACATTGGCTTGGTTAATATTTTATTAATCCTCATTTAACTACCTCTATTTTTCTGATGTTTGATCAAATTCATGAATAATTTACAATTTTATAGTTCCGATTGCGATTTGCAGTGTAATTATAAATTTATGTGGTAGTCTGGTCCATCCTATCGCTTTACGGATATCACAGTTCATCCACCTTCCCTGCCAGATAGAAACTGATTCTGGCTGCACCCCCAACATCAACCCAACCGTTGTTGTTGAAATTTATAATAACAATCTTGATATATTATTTTAGCTCACATCGATAATAAGTATTTCTATCATCTATAACTGTTATATTGAAGCAATCAAATTAGAATCTAATCTGGCGTTTCTAATTTGATAGTCCGATTATA
>JAIOQW010000059.1 GCA_021108405.1 Methanosarcinales archaeon | reverse complement strand
GGATAGACATCTTCTACAAAGATCATCTTCACAGTTTTTGTAAGAACCTTGCCTATATGTTTATCTTTTTCACCTGCTGGTATAAATAATCCATCACCTGTATTGAATACAACCACATTTCCATTAAAATTTACTTCCAATTTCCCTTCCAAAATATACCCAATATGTCCTTTAGTACACCAGTCATTTTCGATAAATTCGTCATTAAACTCTACTAAACGTAATTGTCTGCCGTTTGATTCATAAGCTTTGAATTTAACATAATTCAAATTATGATAATTCATCTTATGTTAACAATAAACTTTGAAACACCTTAAACCAATACTCATCTATGAAATATCCCTTTGTTAATCGTGAAAAGGAACTGAATTTTCTAAAGGACAAATACTCCTCAGGGTCATCCGAGCTTATAATCATATATGGCAGGCGGCGGGTAGGAAAAACTGTACGCTTACATTTCAAGGTTGGTAGAATTAAATATACTAAGAAGAGATATACCAGTCACAGTACCAAAGGAGAAGTCTACAAGAGTTGGGAATTATGTACTTCATGATTACTTCTTCAGGTTCTATATAATCGTTAAATCCTTCTCTGGAGCTTCAGCACGGCCGGTGGACATCTTCAACAGCTCTAGATGATCTACATATTAGAGGACCTGGACAATCAGATATCCCGGACATGTTAATTATACACTTTGTCTTTGAGATATCTCACCATAAAGGGTGTGGGTGTGCATTGGTTTTGTGAGGCTACGGGTCAAAATGATTAATTAATAAACCAATAAATTAGTAAAATACCATAATCCTTAAATATAGTGTACAATATAATCTTAATGTACAATACAATACACCAATGAACACATATATACATACAATGAAGTGGTTAGACACATGCACCAGATAATAGACGATATAATATCATCCACAAAAAAGCGCATAAGAACAATCCGGGATATCGATACTCAGCATACTGTTAATTCAAGAAGTCTACCAGTATCGATCAGCTTAGCAAAAGAAAAAAACCACATCCCTGTAATCGCAGAGGTTAAACCTGCATCACCCACCACCTATAACAGGGATGTTACACCCAAAGAAGCTGCACAGATTGCAATTACCATGGAAAAGGCAGGTGCCGTTGCCATTTCCGTACTTACTGAACCGGAATTTTTCCAAGGCAGTATAGAGAATCTTGAACATGTCAGAAGAGCAGTAAATATCCCTGTATTAAGAAAAGATTTCATCATAGATAAAAAGCAGATATATGAAGTGGAAAGTGACCTTATACTCCTGATTGCTGGGATATTGGGCAGCAACTTACCTGAATTCATCCGTCTTGCATCTCAAAGAGGACTTCAACCTCTTGTAGAGGTGCATAATGAAGCAGAACTCACGGCTGCTCTTGCGGCTAATGCTGATATCATCGGTATTAATAACCGCAATCTTAAAACAATGGAAGTAGACATCAAGACCACAGAGATCCTGACTACTATGATCAAAGGATCGGCAAGTAAATCTATAGAACCTGATGCCATGGGTAAAACTATTATAAGTGAAAGCGGTATATTGACCCGACAAGATGCCGGACGTGCCATGCGGGCCGGTGTTGATGCGATATTAGTAGGTACATCAATTATGAAAGGTGATGTCTACCTGAATACCAAAAAATTAGTAGAAACTGAAATATCCCAATCATAGAATTACAAGAAAATGCTCACTTCGTTCGCATTTACTTGAGATATATTTTATAAATATATATAGTAAAAAAGAGGAAAAATTCATGAAAAACTCATCTAAAGGTAAGTTTGGTCAATTTGGTGGGCAGTTCATTCCCGAAGTGCTCATGCCTGCTCATGAGGAACTGGAAGCCGCATATGAACAATGGAAAAACGACCCGCGGTTTATAAAAGAACTGAATTATTATAGACGGGATTTTGCAGGCAGACCGTCTCCGCTATACTATGCACGAAGATTAAGTAAGAAATACGGGCATAAGGTCTATCTCAAGCGTGAGGACCTGATACACGGTGGTGCCCATAAATTGAATAATACCCTGGGTCAGGCATTGCTGGCAAAATATATGGGCAAACGCAGACTTATCGCTGAGACAGGAGCAGGTCAGCACGGTGTTGCCACTGCCATAGTAGGGGCTAATCTGGGAATGACCACGCAGGTCTATATGGGTGCCAAAGACATGGAACGCCAGCGTATGAATGTATATAGAATGGAACTATTGGGAGCAAAGGTGATCCCTGTAACTTCAGGCAGCCAGACCCTGAAGGATGCTATCAATGAAGCTATGCGTGACTGGGTGGCCAATGTAGAGGATACGCATTACCTTATTGGCTCAGTGGTAGGAGCCCATCCGTTTCCTTCTATTGTAAGAGATTTCCAGAGTGTGATAGGTATTGAAGTGGAAGCACAGATCATGGAACAGGAAGGACGTTTACCTGATTCGATCATTGCCTGTACAGGGGGCGGCAGCAATGCCATAGGCATATTCTATCCTTTTATTGATAATACTGAAATAGATCTGTTTGCAGTGGAAGCAGGGGGGGCTGGGATGCAGTCCACAAAGACGGCTGCACTGCATTCTGCATCCCTATGTATAGGTGAGGATGGTATATTGCACGGTGCAAGGACCAAAATACTACAGGACCCATACGGGCAGATACTGGAATCATGCAGTGTTTCTGCCGGTCTGGACTATAGCGGTGTAGGACCCCAACTGGCATACCTTGCGCAGATCAAAAGGATCAAACCCAGGACAGCCAGTGATAAAGAGACACTGGCTGCTTTCCATGAACTAAGTGAAATAGAAGGTATCATCCCTGCACTGGAATCTGCCCATGCACTGGCCTACCTGGCAAAAGCAGCAGATAAGGGCGAGCTGGGTGAGGTAGTTGTGATCAATCTTTCGGGAAGAGGCGATAAAGACCTTGAATCCGTATTGAAACTGGAGGCTAATAAATGAGGATCGCTGATAAGTTCAATGAATTAACAAGAAGGGACGAAGGGGCTATGATAGCCTATGTATGTGCCGGTGACGGAGATACTCCCGGGATCGTGCATACACTGGTCAATGCAGGTGCGGATATAGTAGAGCTGGGCCTGCCTTTCTCAGACCCTGTAGCAGAGGGACCCACTATCCAGGCATCAATTCAAAGAGCACTTGAAAATGGTATGAACACTGATAGATATTTTGCAATGGTCAAGGACCTGGATGTGAACATACCGTTATTAGTAATGACCTATTATAACCTGATCTTCAAACGAGGTCTTAAGAAATTCACGGCAGATTGCAGGGATAGTGGTATTACCGGTATCATTGTTCCTGATCTTTCTATGGAGGAATCAGGGGATCTCGAAGATTGTTGTATTGATAATGAGATCGACCTGATCTACCTGGTCACTCCTGTCACAAAAGGTGAGCGACTTGATAGTATTATCAGCAGGTCAAGTGGGTTTATATACCTGGTATCCAGGCTCGGAGTTACAGGTGCAAGAGATGATGTTGCATCATCTACGAATGAATTGATCAACCGCGTAAAGACCGATATCCCCAAAGCTGTTGGTTTTGGTATTTCTTCAAAAGAACAGGCTGTAGAAATAAGAAAAGGTGGTGCAGACGGTGTCATAGTAGGTTCGGCTTTAGTAGATATCATTGGCAGTGGTAAAGACGTGACAAAGCGGCTGGATGCACTTGTAAGACAGATCAAATCCGGCCTAAAATGAAATACCTATATATTATATTCTAAGCAGACTTATAGATAGAATATGATACGCACATTCATAGCAGTAGAACTTCCTGAACATATGAAAGAGGCAGTTTGTTCTATCCAGCAGGAATTGGCCCTTAAGGGTTTAAAACAGGTGGATCCCGAACTGGTGCATGTTACTATGAAGTTTCTTGGTGATGTTGCGGAATCCCAGATTGGGGTGATCACAAAGGCACTTTCGGATATTGAATGCAGTCCGTTTAATGCCAGGATCACAGGTATAGGTGTATTTCCCAAACCGTCATATATAAAAGTGGTATGGCTGGGTGCACATGGTGAGTTCGAGTTACTACACAGTGAAGTGGAACGGGTGTTAAAGCCTTTCAAGTTCAAGAAAGACCGCGGCAAGTTTGCCGCCCATGCTACACTGGCAAGGGTCAAGCATATGGATAACCAGACAAAAACCCAACTGGCTGAAATACTGGCAAGGTTACAGGATATTGATCTTGGCGAGTTCCAGGTAGATTCAATTGCTCTTAAAAAAAGTGTTTTAACGCCTGAGGGGCCTATATATACTACTCTGAAGGATATTGTGCTTGCTTAGGTGACAATAATATTATAAATTTATAAATTTATAAAATCATGAATGAAACAGATATACTTGCACGTGTACTTACCAGGATTAAGCCAGGTGCTAATGAACACAAGAAGATGCGGGAAGTAGTAGACCACATTATCGCTCTTATTGATCAGGTGGTATTAAAACATGGCTTGTCTGGTGTGGAAGCTGTGCTTGTGGGTTCTGCTGCAAGGGGTACATGGATATCAGGTGAACATGACCTGGATATTTTTATCTCTTTTCCCGAGGATGCGGACAAAGAGGAATTAAAGACCAAGGGACTTGAGATTGCAAAAGAGGTTGCATCCGAGGCTGATGGTTTTATAGAGCGTTATGCAGATCATCCGTATATCCATGCGGATTTTAATGGATTTAAGGTAGACCTGGTGCCGTGTTTCGGAGTAAGTAGTGCGTCGAATATAAGGTCTGCTGTTGACAGGACGCCTTTTCATAACCAGTTCGTGCTTTTAAAGATCAAGGGACTTGAAGATGATGTAATGCTATTAAAGCAGTTCATGAAAGCTGTCGGTGTATATGGGTCTGATCTTCGGACCGGCGGTTTTTCAGGATACTTAAGCGAACTACTGGTTATTCACTATGGTTCGTTCAATGAGGTGATCAGGGCTGCTGATATGTGGAAACCAGGAATAACTATTGATATCATTAATCACGGGACCCGTGAACATAATGATGTACTGGTAGTAACAGATCCTACTGACCCGGCAAGGAATGTGGCAGCAGCACTTGTTATGGATAAGTTTGCAAGTTTTATCAATACGGCGAGGCAGTATCTTGATAAACCTTCTATAGAAATGTTTCATTCTCTTCCTGCCGGTTGCCTGGATAATGATGAATTCAGTTTGATACTGAATAAGCGCGGTACTTCGATTGTAGTTGTGCTGTTTGATAAGCCTGATGTGGTTGATGATATACTATATCCCCAGTTGTTCATGTTCCATAACAGCCTTATGGATATGGTTAAGCGAAATGAGTTTTCGGTCCATGCCGGAGATGTATGGGCCGGTGAGAGTAAAGCGGCAATTATACTGGAATTCCAGGTTAGTGAGCTACCGTCTGTAAAGAAACATACGGGGCCACCTGTGTGGGCTAAACAGCATGCAGAACAATTTAAGGACAAGTATCAGCAGCAGGATATACAGGGCAGCGTGCTCTCAAAGGTTTATATTGAAGACGGACGCTATAGAGTTGATATTTTACGTAAATATTTAAGTGCTTCTGATCTTATCAGGCATGATATCCATACTTGCAGACTTGGTAGACATGTGGGTGAGTCTATCAGGTCAGGATTCACGGTTTTGCAGGATATGCAGGTGCTGGATATTAAGGATTATAGTTTCAGGGTTTTCTTGAATGGGTTTTATAATATGCCATGATACTCATACCTGGATAAATACTAAATATCATAGTAATCTGGTTACCTGTGTCGGGTGTCATGATAGTACAATCAGTAAAAATGAATCAGGTTATGCAGTTACAGGTATCTACAGTATAAATATGGACATTACAGGCAACTGGACTACTTTCCATCTGGCATACGGACCGGATACACCATGGACACTGCATAATATTTCAAGAATTGTTGATTGTGATAAATGTCATGGTACACTCTCAAAACTCGATGGATTGATCGCTACTTCATTTACCGGCGATTGGAAAGAGGAATGGACGAATGATGATTAGCCTTCTTGAACAGAAAATCGTATGGCAGCAACCGAAAGTAACCAAAGAAGTGATAGCTTAAAAATTCATGCTTTACCTTTTCGGGGGTTTGCTCAAAAATACCCATAAACCTACTTATTCGACAATCGGTTTCTTTCCAACAATCCAGCCAACAATCGCACCAACAATCCCTCCGAAATAGACATTAAAATCTATTTTACTACTTATTATTAAAATTGCATCAGCAATCGCACTACTCCCAATTACAACACCTACAATCGTGCCAGCCATTGCGCCTCCAAAGATTGCAAGAAAAATCGAATTCTTATATGTTCCAAAGTATACCCCAATAATCCAACCAAAGATTGCTCCACTAATGATGCTTACAATTAGACTATCAATCAAAGATTCACCAGGGCCAACTATAATACCTGCTATTAAAACAACAATTGCAGCGCTGATAGATCCAGCAAATATGTTTTTATAAATCACATATTTGTTTGCAACTATGGTGCTAATGAGATTGCCAAGAAATCCCCCTATTAAACTGCCAATAATACATCCAAAAATAACGCTACCTATTAGACCAAAAGTAATTCCTTCAAATAATTCTCCACCGCCAATTACACAACCAATTACACCACCAATAGTTGCACCAATAATAGGATCTTTTTTTTCTCTAAAGAAGGTCTCACCTGTTATACGGCCAATAATAGCTCCAAAAAATGTACCCCCAACGACAATAATACTTATAACGAAAGCATCATTCAATTGACCACTAAGTTGATGAAAATAAATAGCTCCACCAATTGCACCAAAAACAGGACTAGCTATTGTACTTCTGCTGACACCGCCAATAATGCCACTAATTGCACCGATAAACACACCAAGAATGGATCCCAAAGTCAAACCAATTACAGCACTTCCTGGATTAATGGTAAACCCGACCATAGAAAATATCAGCCCACTCACAATAGAACCATAGAAAATGCCTTTTATTGCTCCTTTAATGACATCATTACTCGTATTCACAATTATACCAGCAATCTCACTTTTCATCTCATCTCTTTTGAAATATATCGCTATAAATACAGTCATGGTGAGAATTATAAAAGCAATGTTCATTAAATTTACAGTCGAGATAACAGGTTTGTATGCAAGCGGTAGGTAGTCAATATTGCCATTTTCAAGTT
The DNA here is from genome assembly GCA_021108405.1 of Methanosarcinales archaeon. Classification (GTDB taxonomy): domain Archaea; phylum Halobacteriota; class Methanosarcinia; order Methanosarcinales; family Methanocomedenaceae; genus Methanomarinus. The sequence continues at coordinate 4,385 of JAIOQW010000059.1, read as the reverse complement.
TATAGGATGAATCGCATACACTGTCACTATTTTCATCTATACATGTCTGGCTGAAACCTTTGCCATCTGGGTTGGTCCATACATTGCCACCAGTATGTGACCTTCCAATAATGTTAGTATCGGGAGTTGCAGTAATATTCCAATTGTTTATTGAATTACCAATTATTAGAAAGTTATTATGATTGTTGAAAAAATTGTTATAAATATTATTGTTACTGGAACCCACTAAGTCGATGCCATATTTTCTGTTAAATTTGATAGTGTTGCCTCTCAGTGTGTTATTACTGGAATCAACAAGAGAAAAACCTCTTCTGTTGTTTTGGACAATGTTGTTATCTATAGCATTATTGCTCCCTCCATTGAAAGAAATGCCATCGGCGCCGTTATACAATGCAGTGTTGTTAATAATGACATTATTGCTCCCTTCATAAAAAGAAATGCCACCGGCGCCGTTATTCAATGCAATGTTGTTAATAATGACATTATTATTTGAGTTCACATAGATTCCAGCATTGTGACCATTTATGGTTTTAAATCCATCAAGTGTGCTATCCCCTGCGTTCAAGGTTATAGGTCCCACAGCCTTTACAACTGGTTTACCCCCACCATTATCGATGCCTTTCAAAATAAGAGGTTTATCAACAATTATATTTTCATTATAAGTGCCGCTGTAGACTAATATCGTATCCTCCTTTCTCGCATTATATATCGCATCCTGAATTTTTTTATAATCAGCTTCGCCACTGTCGTCAACTGTCAGCGTTTTAGCGTCTACTACACCAGACTGCAATAAGATTACCAACATCGTTATCACAGCTATTGTTTTGAGAGCAAACTTTCTACAAATATTATGCATAAACGACCCCCTTGTTCCGTTTATTTGACTATTACTTCTAATAACTTTAGGTTTCAGGTTTCAATCTATTATTCTCGCCTGATTTCAGCATTTCAGGAAGCTTTTCTGTTTTCTATCACATTCTGGGAGCATGAGAATAACCGACACCGAACCAGTGGTGCGGTGTCTGTTTTTAATCTTAGATTTCGCTATCCATTGGCTTAAATTTTATACTATTATTATAAGCCTATGTTTATAGATATATTCTTTTCTATTTCATCTAACATTAAAATTAAAATCCTGCCAAATCTGACAATTCATCAGAGAGTTTCTTTGAAATTAATTTTTCTTCATATAAAATTTCAAATGTTTCTCGGTAAGTTGAAGGCTTTCTAAAGCCTTTTTCTGCTATTATATGGTTTGCTATATCTATAGCAGACTGAATGCTTATAAGAAGGGCATGGAGAACCATGTTTCTTTAATCCCTATTAGTGATCAGTTCCTCAAGTGAGATTGATTGATATCGTTCCCAGTCTTTTAGTGATTCATTTAACTCTCTTAAATGATCCAATATCCCATTTACGTCAAACATCGCCTATTAATCACACCTTATAGCAAGAAACTTCCTATCAAACCAATCTGATGTTTCTTTGTAGTCCAGATAATTAGAGAGTACCATTGCTTCATACCTTATCCTCTTTGTTTCATTTCTGGAGAAGATAACTTTACCTGTTCTGATAATTTCATATTGAAATAATATAGGTGCATGGTTGAGAATTTTAGTATCGAATTCATATCTCGGTTCAATCTTCTTTTCGATCAGTCGTCCCACTTTCAAAGAATATTTCATTTCATTATATGGATTGAAATCTATAGAAACATAAAAAGCCAGATCAACATCATTAAATATATCTTTTTTAAGAAAGGAACCAAAAAGATAGGCAAACTCGATTTCCTGGAATTCGGCTAACACTTCCTCTATTCTTTTTGTAATTCGTGCGTTTTCTTCTTTGATTAATATTGTATCGTTCATTTTCCAAATATATGTAATAATCATTGATAAATCAATATTCTCGTTTATATAATATAGAGGTTTACATTATTTTTAGTTGTCGAATCATACTTCTTAAAGTATTTGAACGCTGACTGCTGCATTTGCTCCCGTTTCTAAGATCATAAACAATTCCCAGCCTTCTTCCCCTCGCCGTCCCCGATGTATACTGTCCTGCCCCGAACACAACATCCTTTCCCACAATAAACGCCCGTGCATTCACCGCCTGCACCGTTTCGGCAGATCTTCCGTCAGTATGAATGCGCACCTGGCTGAAGTCATAGTCAAAGCGGGGCTCGAAGAAGGCACGCATGGATTCAGGCAAATGCTGGCCGCTACCCTTCATTGCATGGATGCGGAATTCAACTTCAGGCGTGACGCCGGGAGTGCAGCCGCGTACTTGCTTGGGCTGGATGGGTATGTCCCCCTGGCCCCCATAACCTTCTTTGACCCGCTCAAGATATTCATGTGCGCCTTCCTCGGGAACATGGGGCGCCGGATAGCCAGTTTTCTCCGAACACTTTTCCACAGCCTCTATTACTTCCGCCTCCGATGGGACCCCTCCATCCCTTTCAAGTTCCGTGAATAAGCATTCTCGATACTCGTTCGGTCGCTGGCGCTTCTTATAGTCCACCAAGCCATCAGATGCTCCTTCTTTACCCCATCGCACCGCCATACGCGAGGGCGGAGTTGGGGTTGCCTTTCCGGCCTTGGGTATATGCTCTTCGGCTCCAACGGCGTACATAATCTTCTTAAATACATAATATCCTTCGGAGGCGTATATCATCTTTATCCAATCAAACCACCCTTCCTTGGCAACATAGCTCCGGGCGTACATATAGTGCTCGGCAGCGGCTAGATATGGGTCCATCGGATTCTCTTGACGGCGACGTACCAACTCAATGCGAGCATCCTCTACACCACCTCCTGTTTTGCTAAGCACTTCATGAATGATGGAATACACTCGCCGGTCGTGTCCCTTCTCCTCATCTTCCTCCTCGGGCTCAACCTGTCTTTGAACCAATAGAGTGATCTGATCACCTAGCGGCTTGGTTTGGATGAACTTTTTTTTTTCTTCCTCTGGCTGTCGCCACACCCTAGGCTCCGGCATCCGCATCACCGCATCCGCCACCCTATCAGCCTCCTGTTCATACACAACCCCGGGCTGCCCAATCCTCAACTTCGCCTGCAAAGCCCCGGACTTCATCAACCTCGACACAGCCTGATTCCCCGCAGTCTTCTGCAAAAACAGGATGCGATCCACCGGAGTATCCATCGATTGCAAACGCTCAGTCCTTCGCACCCGGGAATTCGAATTAGATTGCTTTATCTCGGGCGTTTTGGCAATTTGACCTGCTCTTTCTCTCATCTTTTATCATCTGCCTATTTACAACCACTCATATAATGTATAGTATATTTCAAAGTCAATATATAACTAAATCTAATTCCTGTTTAATTTACAACCTCAATTCCAATCTCCGAAAATCCTCATTATTCTGGTAAATTTGCTCCATCAATCCCCCATTAAGCAAGAAGCATTCAAATACTTTCATGACTTTATTTATAATAGGTAAATTATGGCTTCTACTGAAGAAGAAATAAATGCACTGGTTCATATGAATATTTATATATCTAAAGACGATATTATTTCAGATGCATTCAGAACCCTGCTAGAATTAAAACCTAATTTAAAGATCGAAATAGCTATTGATCTCTATCGAAATGAAAAAGTCAGCTTATGGAGAGCAGCAGAAATTGGTGGATTAAGTTTGGAAGAATTTAAAGAAATACTATCCTTCAGATCAATTAAAATTGAAAGTGGTGAGATAAATGGATGCACATGAATATCTTTTAAAACATTCTCAGGAACTATCAGAAGAGTATCCGGGAAAGTACATAGCTGTTGTTCGAAATAAAGTAGTAGCAGCAAGTAGGAGCTCAATAGTTGTATATAATGAAGCTAATAATAAATTTCCTGAAGAAAAAATCGCCATTTTCTATATGCCAACCGATGAGGAAACGGTGACCTTATTATGAGATTTCCATACGTTCAGGAGCGTAGTAAATTTTTACCAATAATATCGATGCAAATTAAAAGTAAAGTGAAAGTAGACTGGATAACATTTGATGCATTTGTTGATTCCGGTGCTAGCTATAGCATATTCAAGGCAGAGATAGGAGATATACTGGGATTGGAGATGGAAAAAGGCAATAAAATATTAATTACAGTTGGAGATGGGTCGCTTATAGTTGTATATATACATCGATTGATAATTCAAATCGGTGACGAGGAGTTTGAGGCAGAAATCGGATTTTCAAAACAACTTGGTATTGGATTTAATATTATTGGAAGAAAGGATATATTTGAAAGGTTTAAAGTCTGCTTTGATGAAAAGGAGAAAGTTGTTGAATTTATTTAAAGAAAACAAAGGATTGGTGGATAATTTAATTGAAGTAAGAGTTCATGATCAATCTGATATACATCCTGGGGTCTTTTAA
>JAIOQW010000273.1 GCA_021108405.1 Methanosarcinales archaeon | reverse complement strand
CCTGAAAGGATGTTTCGTTCAGCAATGGGTAAATTATTATTTGTGAGTTGCCTATGTCCGGATGCTATATTCAATCCACCGGCCAGTAAGCATAATCCGTTTGCAGGATGTCCATTTCCAATTCCTGTACGGACAATATCAGATCCTCCCGAACTTTCTATGAACACCCTCAGCTTTTCATCATCAGGAATTTCTGAAACCCTATCAATAATTTCGTCGACATGTCTGTCATGCCACTCAAGATACTCCCGCGCTTTATCCATTGCATTGAAAATGTAACCGAATTTTTTTACTTCATTTCTGGCACCATCGATACCTTCTTTTCCGCCAAGTTCTCCTATCCCGCTGCAACCCATTCTCACAACAGCAATATTGTCCGGTAATTTTTCATCCAGTAGCTCATATGTGGGATAGAATGTGTAGGCTAGAACGATATCAGGCTCAACCATAAGTATAGCCTCTATATCCGGGGAATTTCCGTTTCCAATACTGGGTCTTGTGCTCATTATAGGGAAACGCCGGACCTGTGTCTCGAAAGTATCTCTTACACCGACTACTTTATCATCCACACCCAGTATTTGGAGCATCTCACCGCATTGGTGATGATATATAACTATTTTATCTACAGGTTTGTTTACAGTGACTATCCTGTCATCAGCATCTATCAGTGTAAGTTCCTTTTCCTTTCCAAGAATTTGCAATTCGATCTGGGTTACATCAAGAATATCAATTGCATTATCATGCTTAGCATCTGCAAGTTGTGTTGGCTCTCTATATTCCAGGATGATCAATTCAGTATATGTCACATCCTGCATGTTTATCGTTTCATCTTCGTTTGAATTTCCGAAGATATTAAGTGTATGTTCGGATGCTTCTGCCGGCAGTACCAGCAACATGCTTATGATTATTCCAGCCAATATAGTATTAATTTTCATAATATATTACCTTTAAAATGTCTTTTTTCTTTCTATTACTGAAATGTAGGCCAAAGATTTTTTAAAGTACATCAAGTATAACTTGATTTATCGAAAATGCTCACACCTTTCACATTTTCTAATCTTCAGATCCTTCGGAGCTTCAATCCAGAAAATCCGACCGAATGGATGATTTTGTTCTTTTTCAGTAATTTTTTAAAATAAATTCATATTAAGTAAGAATATATAATGTTTTTGATTTGATTTTGCTGATAAGTATTTATTATTGTTTAGTTGTATATATATTATTAATATATTATTTGTACAATTAATATATTGTTTCATAAGATATAATAACACAAATGGAAATATTTATATAATTTGATCTGATTTTGACTCGATAATAAATGAATTGAAAACATATTCATATAGAACAAGTATAATAATATAAATATAACGATTTGATATATTATGCCATATATATATATATTTTATTCCACATATTTCATCACATATATTTATAGCTATTTTACTTCGCAACACCTCTACAATGGGATTGAACAAAAATACATTTAAAAGGGAATAATTAATGACCTCCCGTGTGTTGGGTTTCATGGCTGGAAGCGGATGCAGGCATTTCCTCCAGGTTCCATATCAGGCAAAGTGGTTACATCCTGAGCTCTTTGAGAACATGGACCTAAAAGCACTACATCAGCAATATCTTACTGAATTCCAGGGTCTTGATATTGATCTGGATGAGAAAGGTGTTTTTATTTATCCAATATCAGAGGAGAGTTGATAACAAGAACAAAATCCTTACTATCCTATACAGTGAAAAAATAAAGGAGGTGATTTTTTATACCAACGATCATGATGGAAGGTCCACCAATAACTGTGGATCAAAAAAGACAACTGGTGAAAAAGCTTACAGAAGCTGCAGTTGAAGTATATAAAATCGGGCATATCACAGTACTTATACGGGAAAATCCACCAGAGAATGTAGGAGTAGGTGGAGAGTTACTTGCTGATCGTAAGAAAAAATGAACTTTAAAAGAATCTGGCGCATCAATAAGGAATTTACTAAAAAAGGCGTTACTGCACTGACATGCACACATGACCCAAACCATGTACTATGGTTTTGCGATAAAACCATAGTATTGGGGTCTGACCACATAGTTGCTAACGGAAATCCATCGAATGCTCTAACAAATAAGACATTAAACGAGATCTATGGAGATGTCTGCAATATAAAAAAATTTGGTGATATGCAAATGGTTATCCCTACTGGTCTTGGTGACCCAACAAACCCTGCAAAATAATGGATTCTATACTTCAGTATTTCAATAAAATCAACATTGAAACCGAAACATTTATATTAATTAATTATATTATTCAACAATCTTTAATGAAAAAATAATATAAATTGTCGCATGGTTGTTATTTTCAGCAATCATTATAATCGAATTAGTCTTACAATGGATCAAAGAAAAATCAAATAATAAAAAGGTGGAACCTATGAAAAAAATAATAATTATAGGATTAATAATAGCCTTAATGCTATTAGTATTGCCGGCAGGTGCATCTGATTATACACTTAATATCTTCGGGAATGCGAATGAAGATAATATTATTAACATGCAGGATGTGACATATACCGAACTGATCATCCTCGAGTATAAAGAACCAACACAATTTGCAGATGCCAAGTACGATGACAACATTGATATTCTGGATGTTACCCAGATCGAACTGGTCATACTGGGAAAAGAGAAGGAACTTACAATATGTGATCAGGCTGATAGGATCGTAACAGTCCAAAAACCGGTAGAGAAGATCGTTACTCTGTTTCCCGCTGTCATGCGTGTAATAGTCCATCTCGATGCTGCCGATATGATCGTAGGAGTATGCGGCCGTACGGCTGATTATGCTGATACCATGGTTGTATTACAGGCACATCCTGAATTAGCGGAATTGCCGTGTGCGGGTATGTATAATGATCCGAATGCAGAGATGATCATATCTCTTGATCCGGATGTGGTCTTTGCTTATGTCAGTGTCCCTGACGCAGCAGATACACTTCAGGAAATAACCGGGATCCCGGTCATTTGCATCAGCCCCTCACCAACAGGTAATGAATATAATGCTCCGGGTGGACCTTATGACACATGGAGCCTTGCAGGCATGGTTATTGGAAAAAGAGAACAGGCTAATGAACTGATCTCTTACTGTGAAGAAGAGATCGCAAAGGTTACTGATATCACATCAGGTATACCTGATGAAGATAAGCCAACAGTCTATTTCTGCCATGCTCACCAGGCTACTGATATTACCCGTGCAGTTACCAGCTATGATCCGATGAATATAGCAGGAGCTAAAAATGTAGCAGGAGAGCTAACAGGTTCAGGACCATCAGTAGTACTGGATGTTCCAAAAGAACAGATCATAGACTGGGATCCTGAGATCATTATGATCCATGGCTTCTCAAAGGAGCCATTACTTTCAATAGAAAGTGTTCTTTCTGACCCCACGCTTGGTGGTGTGAAGGCTATTGAAGATGAGCGAATCTACTATACCAAAGGCTGGTATATAGGCTGGGATCCGGCAACAGGTCTTGCAGAATGCTCATATATGGCAAAATTGTTCCATCCTGATAGTTTTGCGGATCTGGATATAGAACAAAAGGGGAACGAAATACTTGAAAAATTCTATGGTGTCGAGGGTCTCTATACATGGACTCTGGAGTACTGTGGTAATTATTATACATGGAATTAGAGACTAATATGCCAACCACAGAAAGTAGAGCAGTCTATGATACAGACCAGGATTATGATGCAGGTGAAGAATATACCAGATTCATAGGGAGAAAAATTTTTTTTATATTCTCCCTTATAATTTTATTAATGTTATTAATTGCAGGAGCAGCAACACTCGGACCTATAGATTATTCGAACACTGAGGTTTATTCTGCAATTCTCCAGAAATTCTTTCCCGATTCTTTTAATGAAAGTGAGCGGACCATGAGAGTTGTATGGGATGTTCGACTCACACGTATTCTCTTTAGCATTCTTGCCGGAATGGGACTTGGAATCTCCGGTGCAGTGATGCAGGTAGTGCTAAAGAATCCCCTGGCAAGTCCCTATACCCTGGGAATTGCTTCAGCCGCCGGATTCGGTGCTGCTATAGCTATAATTGCCGGTATCGGCTTTTTTGGGAATTATCTTGTGGCAGGAAATGCATTTATATTTGCACTGATCTCATCCTTTGTTATTATTGGGATCGCAAAACATAAAGGAGCAACACCTGAGATAATGATACTTACCGGTATAGCGATAATGTATCTTTTTTCTGCTCTTACTATCTTTATTGAATATTTTGCAGATCCGGATGCAGTAAAGGAAGTAGTATTCTGGATGGTAGGAAGCCTTGCAAGAGCATCATGGGATAACTTTTGGGTTCTGTTTATTGTACTGGCGATCTGCATTCCTTTACTTGTCTGGAAATCATGGGACTTTAATGTAATGGGTGCCGGGGATGAGACTGCAAAAAGTCTTGGTGTAAATGTTGATCGCATCCGAACCATATCAATGGTGATCTCAAGTTTAATTGTAGCAAGTATTGTTGCATTTACAGGGACGATCGGTTTTATCGGACTTGTAGCCCCGCATATCACACGCATGATCATCGGAGGGGATAACAGGTTTGTTCTGGTCGGGTCTGCCCTGCTTGGAGGTCTTTTGCTTGCAAGTGCAGACATAGTGGCACATTATATTGTGCCGGGAGTTATCATCCCTATAGGTGTAATGACCGCATTTATGGGTGTACCACTTTTCTTTTTCCTGATAATGAGGCGCAAGAGGGAGTACTGGTGAAATTAAAAGTAAACAATGTGGAATTTAGTTATTCAAGCACACCGATCCTGAAAGATATTATAATGGAACTGGTACCATCAGAAATGCTTGGTATCGTAGGTCCCAACGGTGCCGGAAAATCCACTCTGATCAAATGTATCGATACTATATTAAAACCCAGGCATGGTACCATCCTCCTGGATGAAGAAGAAATATTGAAAATGAGCAAGATCAAAGTTGCTCAAAAACTTGGTTATGTTCCCCAGACCACAGCTCGCGTATTTCCTACCACTGTCTTTGATACGGTACTTATGGGTAGACGGCCGCATATCGGATGGAGAAGCAATAAAGTTGATGTGAAAAAAGTCGTGAATGTATTGAGGTTGATGGAGATAGAGGACCTTGCTATGAGAGAATTTAATGAGCTCAGTGGTGGTCAGCAGCAGAAAGTGTTCATTGCAAGAGCACTTGCACAGGAACCTGATGTCCTGCTGCTTGATGAACCAACCTCGAATCTTGATATACAACACCAGCTCGAGGTGATGGAGATCATAAGGAATCTTGTTGAAACCAGGAGCATATCAGCAATAATGGCAGTCCATGATCTCAATCTTGCTTCACGGTATACAGACAGGGTAGTTATTATGAAAAAAGGTATGATCGTTGATGCCGGTACTCCTTCTAATGTTCTTACACCTGAAAATATAAAATCAGTCTATAATGTTGAGGCTGAAGTGATCAATAGCAGTGGAAAAAATCCATATATTATTCCGGTGAGATCAATTAGACGAAATAGATAAAAAAAATTAATAATTAGTGATAACATAAAATATTTTATTTAGGAGGTAATGGTATGAAAAAAGAAAAGATATTTACTGGATTAATAATAGCTTTAGTGTTATTAATACTACCAGCAGACGCTTCTGAAAATATACTTGACATCTATGGAAATGCAAACGAGGATGACTGTATTAATATGCAGGATGTTACATATACTGAACTGGTCATCCTCGAATATAAGGACCCAACATCATTTGCAGATGCTAAATATGATAAAAAAATAGATATCCTTGATGTTACACAGATCGAACTGGTCATTCTTGGAAAAGAAAAAGAACTTACATTTATCGATTCTGCTGATAGGACAGTAACCCTGGACCTTCCGATTGAAAGTAGTGTTATCTGTTTCCCCCATGTTCTTGAAACAATACGATCGCTGAATGTACCAATGGATAGTATATCCGGAATAGCGAGAAACTGGCCCGAGTACGATCCAGGTTTTTTCCCTGAGGTCGGCGATATACCTGATGTAGGAGATAGATGGACTCCTGATGTCGAGGTGATATTATCAATACAACCGGATGTTGTATTTTTTACCAGTCTGTCTGCATATGTGGATACAACACAAACCCTTGAAGCACTGGAATCGGCAGGTATTACAGTATTATGTTTTAATCTCAACTCACTGGAGTCATATTCAGAGGAAGTAGAAAAACTGGGATATGTATTTAATAAACGGGATGAAGCCGGGGAATTCAATGACTGGCGTGAGAATATTCTTAATTTGATCCAGGAGAGAGTAGAGAATATTCCTCTGGATGATAGACCAAAAGTATATTTCGAGGCTGCCTCGGAAGATGGTAGTTACAATATTTACGGAAAGTATGCATATATCGCAATGACCGGAGGTACGGACATCTTTTCAGATCAACCGGGACATTATTTTACTATAGATCCGGAAGCAATAGCTGACCGGGATCCTGAAATTATAGTTAAGGTCGAGGGAGATGCGGGTGGTTATGATATAAGTGCTGCTGATACATCCGGACTCGAAGAAACAAGAATGGAAATTATGAACCGGGATATTTTACAGCATGTATCTGCAGTAGAAGATGATAATGTTCATGTGATCACTGTCCACCTGTTATCGTTCTTTGGTGATAGCGGATGCAGGAATTTCATCCAGATTGCATATCAAGCAAAATGGTTCCATCCCGAGCTCTTTGAGGACCTGGATCCAAAGGCAATACACCAGGAGTATCTAACAAGATTCCAGGGACTGGATATTGACCTGAACGAGAATGGTGTATTTGTATATAAGTAAAGGAAGAAAGTTGCTATGATTAACTAAAAAAGAGGTTGAATTTTATGAAAATGAGTAAAGAAATACAGGATATGATAAATGAGAATCTGGTCCACCTGGCAACCACATCAAAGGATAATAATCCGAATGTGGTTCCTGTAGGTGGTATACGTGCAATAAGTGATAACGAATTGCTTATTATTGATGTTTTATTCGATAAAACAAAAAAGAACCTGCTTGAGAATCCTAAAGTAGCGATCGCAATCGAAGTATTGCGAGAAGGTCCACCTCGTGGATACCAGCTTAAAGGACACTCAACTATCCATACAAGCGGCAAGTTCTTTGAACAAGCAAAGATGATGGTGGAAAATATGCGAAAAAAGCGGCCTAACCACCCGGACCTAAAATTGCAATCTGCTGTGTTAGTAGAAGTAGAAGAGATCTATTCAACTGTACTTAAGAAAGAAGGGGAATAAGATGAAACTACTTGATACGGATCCTAAATTGAATTCGGATCTACTTGATGGTATGATAAAAGGCTGTGAAAAGTCAAGGATTTTGTTTACCGCTCTTGATCTTGGTCTATTTGACCTGCTTGATGAATCAATGACAGTAGAGGATATTTCTTCAAACATCAAAACTGATATCAAACTGACCGGGAAGTTCTTAAATACCTTAGTGGCAATGCAGTTTCTTAATAAGGATGATGGAAAATATTCTAATACCGGGCTTGCTTCGACCTTTCTGGTAAAGAGCAGTCCCTTCTATCAGGCCCAGATACTTAGACTATCAGGAAACATGTCTCATGATTGGTCAATATTAGGTTCTGCGCTTAAAGGTGATGTGCCTGAAGAAAATGAAAAAAAAATTGAAGATGTATTCGATCCGAATTTCATTCACGCTATGGCACAAGGTTCAATGCGGGGAAGCCTTCATAGGACAGTGAATGAAGTATCAGCTCTTCCTGAATTCAATAATGCAAAAAAACTTCTCGATCTCGGCGGCGGACACGGTCTTTATTCAATAGCATTTGCCCAAAAGAATCCTGGTCTTAATGCTACAGTGTTTGATCTGCCGCACGTAACCAGGGTTACAAAAGAGTATATTGAACGATATGATATGAATGGAAGAGTCAATGTTACAGGAGGAGATTTACTTGAAAATGAGATTGGGGATGGATATGATATCATCTTTGCATCAGATGTGCTCTATCGAAAACCTGATGCGCTCTCGGGAGTCTTTAATAAATTATATGGTGCACTGAACAATGACGGTTCGGTCATGCTCAAGCACTGGATATTGAACGAAGATCGGACTGCACCTCCCACATCAGTCCTTTTCGATCTTATGCTGTCTTTACGAGGGGACTGGCACCATATCTATACTAAAAATGAGTATATTACATTATTACAAGATGCTGGTTTTTCTAATATCCATACCCTGGATATATCCTCCCAAACAAGTCCGTCTGTGATAATCATAGGGAACAAGGGGGCATAGGATCATGATCAAAGATATAGACTGGAATAAGATGTGGATAGAGGCAATGGAGAGTGCTTCATGGAGAAAACATCGTGGAGATATGACAACATTTTGGGACAAACGAGCCAAACGGTTCAGTGAATCCCTTAAAGATAATAACCGCTCAAAGCAGACTTTATCAAAAGTAGATATTGATCCGTCGTATACTGTACTTGATATAGGTGCCGGACCTGGTACACTGACCATCCCGCTTGCAAAGATTGCCAAACATGTAACAGTTGTAGAGCCATCTCCAGGGATGCTTGCCTGTTTGAAAGAAAATGCGAAAAATGAAGGATTAAAAAATATATCCTGCATTAACAAGAAGTGGGAAGATGTTTACCCGGGTAATGACCTTAATGAGTATGATGTTGTGATAGCATCATATTCACTGGCAATGCTTGATATTAAAACAGCACTTAGAAAGATGGATACAATTGCAAAACACAGTGTTTACCTGTTTACCTTTGCAGGAGACCATATGTTTGACTATGGCGAACTCTGGCCGGCATTATATAATGAGCAATATAAAGGCGGACCTGATTATATTTATCTTTACAATATCCTCTACCAGATGGGTATCAAAGCAGATGTTGAGATATCTACAACCGAACATAAACAATATTATTCAAACATGGATGATGCTGTTGAACAGTGGATGGAGAACATTGATATATTCACACCAGATGCAAAAGAAGTGATCAGGTCACATCTATCAACAAAGCTGATAAAGGAAAATGGATCATTACTGTCAAAGAATATAATGAAATCAGCAGTTGTATGCTGGAAAAAGGATACTGAATGATAAGGCAAAATTTAAGGAACGTGAAAATTATGGGAATTGAAATAAAAAAATTACAGGAAGCTGAAGGTCTTATGACCCGGGAGGGTTTAATGAAACCACTAATATTCGGTGAGAAAATAGGGGTTATTCATCTTGAGATCCCGGCAGGTCTTGAGGTCTCGCCTCATGCCCACACCACGGAAGGTGTATTATATTGTTTAAGCGGTGAGTTAGATGTGATCTCAAAGGATGAGATTGTGACTATCAGTAGCGAATCTGCAATACTTGTTTCGCCTGATACGGAAATAGGTATTAAGAACCTCTCAAATGAACCGGTAAAAGCCATACTGATCTCATCTCCACCGCCTGTTAAATCGGTAGAAGAACTTAAACACCTTCTTGAGAAACATAAATGAGGTGATAAAAGTGTGTATGCATGAAAAATGTTGTAAGGACTATGATCATGATCCGGATGAATGTACACCAGAACAGATAATGGAATGCCATGGTGATGTTGAAGTACACGCCTGCAGACCACATGATAGAATGAAATAATATAATGATCGAAGTAGTAAACCTTACAAAGCGATTCGAAGATTTTACGGCTGTAGATCATATAAGTTTTAATGTATCTGCAGGTGAAATTTTTGGATTTCTCGGTCCCAACGGTGCTGGAAAAACCACTGCGATCATGATGCTGACGACGCTTTTAAAACCGAGTGATGGAAAAGCTACAATATGCGGATTTGATCTGTCAAAGGACAGGAGTAAGATCAGAAGAAAGATCGGCGTGGTCTTCCAGGATCATACAAGCGATGACTGGCTGACCGGCAGGGAGTATCTTCAACTCCATGCAGGGATATATGATGTTAACAGGGAGTGCGTGGAGGAACTCCTGGACCTCTTTGAACTGAGGAAATGGGGAGATTCTTCTATAAAGAAGTATTCAAGTGGAATGCGCAGAAGACTTGAGATAGCAAGAGGCCTGATCCACCACCCGAATGTGATATTTCTTGATGAGCCAACATTAGGTCTCGACGTCCAGACCCGCCTGAAGATTTGGGACCATGTTGAATCGCTCAGGAATGAAGAGGGGATCACGGTCTTTTTGACGACTCATTATATGGATGAGGCTGATAATCTTTGTGATAGGATAGCCATTATAGACCATGGGAATATCGTTGCTATTGGGACACCTAGTGAATTGAAATCGATCATAGATAGTGCCCGGCCTTCAATGGATGAAGTATTTCTTCATTATACAGGCAGGGATACAAGAGATAAGATCTCTATCAATAAAGTACAACACCCTATGGGATTCGGAGGTTTTCGCAGATGAGTCCGGGTGCTGGCTTGAAGGCAGATTTCAGGGCAATCAAAGCGATTGCACAAAGAGAAATAATACGATTCTTACGTGCAAAATCAAGGATAATGGCATCTATATCGATGCCACTTATCTGGTTTTGTGCATTCGGACTTGGATTAGGTTCAGCATTTGGTGTAAAATACGGTGATATGGGGTATGCAGAATTTCTGGCCCCCGGCATTATTGCAATGACTGTATTGTTTGCTTCGACCTTTTCAGGTATGTCCATTATAGTGGATAAGGAGTTCGGGATTTTAAAAGAGCTGCTTGTTGCGCCTATATCAAGGGTCTCTCTTGTTCTCGGGAAGCTTATCGGAGGTATGGCAACATCCCTGATAAGAGCACTATTGATCACCATTCTATTCTGTATAATACTGGATCTGGATATAGGTGTTCTTGAGTTTACAGGTATAATGGGTATTATCTGCCTCATAGCTATTGGATTTGGAGGACTTGCTATTGCAATTGCCACACAGATGGAAAGTATGGAAGGATTCGGGTTAATAGTAGAGCTTGTCGTTATGCCAATATTCTTCTTAAGCTGTGCTTTTTTCCCTATAGAAAAACTGCCTGGATGGCTCTCAACCGTGGTTATTTTAAATCCACTCACCTATGGAGTGGATGCATTGAGGCTTATTATGGTGGATGCTGGTAATTTCACTATATTACATGACATTAGTGTGTTGATTTTCTTTGATGTGGTGATCGTCATGTTTGCAGCTTACCTTTTTAGTAGAGGATGATGGTAGAGCGGAATTCGCTCTCCCTCTTCTCAGAACGGGACTATAACAGCTTCAAATTGTTAAAAAGTCCAATTTATCTCCTTTTACCAATAATCCGCATTGAAATCAACAAAGTCCGATTGGTTCATATGACCCCAAAAACAATTACACAACAATTAGAATCGCTGAATATTAATCCAGATGAAATTGCAGATGAACAAGTATCTCGAGCTATTCATTTCCTGCTTCAATTGATTGAAGAAGTTCACATAGAAAACGAAAAATTGAAGACAGAAAACCAAAAGTTACGGGATGAAATCAATTTATTAAAAGGAGAACAAAGCAAGCCTAATATCCCGGCCAATAAGGAGAAACAAAAAGAGGATATTTGCTCCGAAAATACTAATATCTATAAGATAGCCAAGGCTGTATCTGTATACAAAAAGCCTCACTTGTCCTTTGGATTATGAGAATATAGCTTCTTTTAGCTAGACACTCTAACTTTTTGAATTATATATCCGGCTTTTTCTAATTCTCGAATCATTAATTGTTCATTCTTTTTAGGCTTTCGAT
>JAIOQW010000207.1 GCA_021108405.1 Methanosarcinales archaeon | reverse complement strand
GTATTGAGCCTTTATTTGTCAAATGAAATACTGTACGATGTATTGACCCCTTCCAGTTAATATTAACACTTCCTCTCTGGTGGGACGATATATCTCCGATGATGATAAGGCTGCCCGGATTTATAATTAGAGAGATCAATGCTTATATTGGTACTGTAGAATGGTTGATAGATGAGATTTTCAATTAGTGTATCCACTTTAAAAATTAACATCATAAAATTTCTAAACTCCCAGATGATTCATAGGTTAAACGGTGGGGTAAATGGTAGTATTTCCAGTTGAAATGTCAATATTAATTGTATTTAGTGTCATGTGTGGAATATCTATTTCATTTCGTTATTTATAATAACCGTGGTGACTGCGGGTTTGTGTTGAGAGTTGATAATGTATTATATATTAATAACAAGAAAAACTTAATACATCATGATTCACATCTAAATTACTAATTATGTATGATTAAGTAATGTATATATGGCTAATCTTATATACAATGAATGATTAAAAACGAAATGAGTTAGGAATTATGATTAATGAAAAAACAATTGATTGGAATGAGGTCTGGAAACAACAGATGTCACAACAAAACCGATCACAACATGCTGTAGATTGTGCTGCCATCTGGGATAAAAAAGAAAATGCAGAACTCTTTTTAAAAATGTTTCAGGAAAATGGGAGTGAACTGATCGAAAACACTATAAAAGATTTACCTTTAACGCCAGAGTCCAGAGTTCTTGATATTGGAGCAGGACCCGGTACACTTGCGATCCCACTTGCAAAAAAGGTATCTCATGTCACTGCAGTTGAACCTTCCCCAGGCATGGGTAGTGTGCTGCAGAACCTGATCGCAGAAAATGAAGCAGATAATATCATGTATGTTAATAAACGCTGGGAAGATGTCGATATAGAAGCCGACCTTGACGCCCCTTACGATGTAGTAATAGCCTCTTACTCCCTTGGAATGCCCGACATTAAAGAAGCTGTGCAGAAAATGGAGGCAGTCTCCTCAAAATATGTTTATACTTACTGGTTTGCAGGGGAAACCTCATGGGATATTAATTTTAGAGCATTGTGGCCTTCCCTCCATGGAATCGAATATCATCCGGCACCAAAGTGCAATGTCCTCTATAATGTGCTTTACCAGATGGGTATTTACCCAAACATTACTGTTATTCCATTCGATCATGCCCATAAATTCTCGTCTGAAGTGGAAGCTAATGAGCATTTTAAGTCATATTTTAACATCACTGAACAACGCCAAGAAGCGATCCTGGGAGATTACCTTAAAAACCATCTTGAAGAAGAAGATGATTCTATTATCTTAAAAGGATCGAACACGCGCGTGAAAATGTGGTGGGAAATATGATGTGATTATAATGAACAATAAAAGTAACTACTCGACCTTTCTAATTATAAGTGGGATTATTGCGACCGTCATATTAACAGCGGGCTGCACAACCCCGCAAGAAGATAGTGCTACAAATGAGCTTATAGTTGCCATAAGCACGGATGTTAACAACTGGCATCTTGACAAATTCCCTGGTGGTGATGCCAGATTTGTGTGGTCACAAGTGTATGAAACACTTGTAAGGCTGGACACTGATCTTAATATAATGCCCGGACTGGCAGAATCATGGGAAACACCTGATGATGGGAAAACATGGATATTCCATTTAAAAGAGAGCGTATATTTCCATGACGGTACTCCTTTGGATGCGAACGCGGTTGTATTTTCATACAGCGATGAATCGTATGTTAAAAAAATGGGAGCTTTAAGAAGTCTGGATCATATTGAAACCATCGATAAGAATACCGTGAAATTTGTCCTGAACAGACCCATGCCATTGCCATTTTATCTCACACATGTGGCATGGCCGATCATGAGTCCCAATTGCATTGATGAAAATGGTGATTTTGTAGCACCTATTGGAACTGGTCCATTTAAATTTGAGAAACAAACTCCTGATCAGGAAATAGTACTTACCAGGAATGAAGAATACCGGGGTGATGAACCAGTCCTTGAAAGTATTACATTTAAAGTAATCCCTGAGGCATCCACTCGTGTAATGGCGCTTGAGACAAAAGAAGTTGATATGATTATAAAACTGCCTGAGTACGAAGTCTCAAGATTGGAAAATGAACTTGATATTAATGTATATAGAAAATTGACAACCTTCACGGATTTTTTGCAATTCAACTGCAATAATGGGGTGTTCAATGACAAGGAAATCAGAAAAGCAGTTGCATATTCCATTAACACTGAGCAGATGCTAAATACGGTTTTGGAAGGCATTGGAATTCCAGCTAAAGGCCGGCCTTTATCTCCTGTCATGATGTATTCTAAACCTGAACTTGACCTGTATGAATATGATGTGGAAAAAGCCAGGGAGATATTATCAGAAGTCGGCTGGCAAGATTCTGATAACGATGGAATTCTTGATAAAAACGGACAACCTCTTAAGGTTAAATTTATTGTTGGAAAGGATGCATGGTCATCCCGCCATGTTCCAATGGCTGAAGCCATACAAGGCGCTTTACAAAATGCGGGAATGGATGTAGATATCCAGATACTGGAAAGCGGAGCCATTACTAAACTTGAGAATGAAGGTCAATTTGACATGATCCTTAGAAGTGGATATTTTGTATGGGGTCCCTACCCACGTCACTTTTTTATCCACCAGTCCTCTTGCCCGTACTCGCATTACAACAACACAGAGTATGATAAACTGGCAAATGCAGCAGATTCAACAGCAGATTCTGAAAAACAGCAACATTTGTACTATGACCTGCAGGATATGGTACTTGAAGAGCTGCCTGCTTTTTACCTGGTGCATGAGGAAAAGATTATTGTGGCCAATACATACGTAAAAGGCTACCGGATCACTGCTGAAGACCCATGGCTTAATCTTGACGGAGTGTACCTTGAAGGAAAACAATGAATCTTAAGATCATTGCTCTCTCCTTTATTCACGACAGCGTAGCAAATGATTTTTAACTGGGCAGGATTAAAAAACTGACAATAAGGAAAAGGAAAAAATGCTGAAATATATCCTAAAACGCATATTTCTCGTATTTTTCGTGGTTATCGGAGTGACCATTGTGACCTTTTCTACAATGCATCTCGCACCCGGAGATCCCGCAGAGGTCATTGCAGTTGCCAGATACGGTGATGACCTGACCCAGGAACAGATTGACTGGGTCAGGGTAACAGAAGGTTTTGATTCCCCGGTATACATCCAGTATCTGAAATGGATCAAGCATGTCATGCACTTTGACCTTGGCAGATCACTGGTAACATCTCATGACATCTTAGAAGAAATTACCATCAGGCTCCCTGCCACTTTCAAACTGGCGGTTTTAAGTTTAGTAATATCATTGTGTATCGCTGTTCCTGTCGGAATAGTCAGTGCAGTAAAGAAAAATACAGTAATTGACCATCTGTGTATGAGCGCTGCATTGCTTGGAGTATCTACCCCCAACTTCTGGCTTGGATTGCTGTTGATCTGGTTATTTTCACTGACTCTTAATCTGCTCCCCAGTTATGGATATGGAAATTTTGAGCATCTTGTACTTCCTGCAATAACTCTGGGAACATCCATGGCTGCCATTACAACCCGTCTGACACGTTCCAGTATGCTGGATGTATTGAACCAGGAATATATACTAACAGCAAAAGCAAAAGGATTGGATGAAAAAACAATACTCTTAAGACATGTATTAAAGAATGCAATGCTGCCTGTTATTACTTTTGCAGGGCTGCAGATAGGGTTTTTACTTGGCGGGACTGTGATAGTTGAAACAATATTCGCATGGCCGGGAATTGGGAAACTACTGGTGGATTCTATATATGCCAGGGATTTTGCTATGGTTCAGGGTTGTGTGCTGTTCATTGGTATCTTATTTGCGTTCACCAACCTGCTAGTGGATATCACGTATGCGTTTTTAGACCCGAGGATCAGGTATGAAAATACTTAACAATGAAATTAACATTCTAAAAGAAGCCGGAAATAACAGGATGGCTGCAATCGGAGGAGCAATAGTCATCATGTTGACTTTAATTGCTATTCTGGCTTCCCTGCTTTCCCCACATGATCCTTTTGAACAAAAACTGGAAAACAGACTCTTAAATCCATGTTTTGAATATCCTTTTGGCACTGACGATCTGGGAAGATGTATTTTCTCCAGACTTATCTTCGGAACAAGATATTCGCTGGCAATTGGTGTTACGGTTGTTGGAATAACAGCTTTGGTCGGTACGTCGCTTGGAATCGTATCTGGTTATAGCCGTGGAATAATTGATGAAATTATAATGAGAATTGTAGATATAGTGCTTGCTTTTCCAGGTATAATCCTTGCGCTGGTTATTGCAGGGATATTAGGGCCCAGCTTTTTAAATGTAGTAATTGCACTTTCTCTTACCCACTGGCCTGCATATACAAGACTTGTGAGAGGACTTACACTTACCCTCAGAGAAATGGATTTTATCGAGGGTGCAAAAGCCCTGAGAGCTTCAAACATATATATTATGCGACGTCATATACTTCCAAACTGCATCAATCCTATTATCGTGCTCGCAACCCTTGATATCGCACATGCGATTATCTTTGCAACTGCCCTGAGTTTTCTCGGTCTTGGGATACAGCCTCCTACACCTGAATGGGGATCAATGCTTAAAGCCGGGATCCCTTATTTTCGAATCTCACCTCATCTTACCTTTTTCCCTGGTACTGCCATAATGGTGACTGTGCTGGCTTTTAATTTTTTAGGTGACGGTTTGAGAGATATGATCGACCCAAAAATTAACGAAAATATACTGGTGAGTGAATGAGCTTATTGAAAATACAGGACCTAAAGGTGTATTTTAATGCCAGGGGCAAAACAGTAAAAGCTAACAATAGTATTGATCTGGAGATCAGGGAAAATGAAATACTGGGCTTGATAGGAGAGACCGGTTGTGGAAAATCGATACTTGGAAGGGCAATAGTAGGACTGCTTCCTGATAATGTAAAGATTGGAGGGAAAATTGTTTACAGAAGTGAAGATATATTGAATCTTTCCGAAAACGGATTGAGAAAAATAAGAGGAAAAAATATCGGTATCATACTCCAAAACCCGTCGGCTGCATTAAATCCAGTGTTAAGTATTGGCAATCAAATATCAGAGATATATCGCTACCACGAGAATATGGGGAAAAAGGAAGCACGAATCAGAACAGCTAAAATGCTTGAAATGGTTGGGATCGACCCCAAAAGAATGCATGAATATCCCCATCAATTCAGTGGGGGAATGAAACAGAGGGTTATGATAGCTATGGGACTGGCCTTAAATCCCGGACTGTTAATAGCAGACGAGCCGACCAAAGGCCTTGATCCTACAACAAAAGACAAGATCATAGACCTGATATGCGAACTGGTAATAAATAAGAATATGAGTCTGCTTCTCATCACCCATGATATTGGCGTGGCTGAAAAGATGTGCGACAGGATAGCGGTTATGTATGCGGGGGAAATTATTGAGATCGCAACAATTAAAAATATTCTATCCAATCCCCAACATCCTTATACACAGGACCTGTTAAACTCGCTTCCTAAAAAAGGTTTGAACCAAACAGCGGGGGAAAGCCCAAGCCTAAGTTCGCCTCCGGCCGGGTGCAGGTTTCATCCAAGATGCAGATGCATTATTGGCAAATGTCTAAAAACCCATCCGCAACTGATGGAAACTGAAAAAGGAACCTCTGTCAGGTGTTTCTTATACGGGAATAATTGAGGTTAAAAAATGACCCTGTTATCAATTAAAAACCTGAAAAAATACTACTTTTGCGGTCTGTTCAACAAGAAAGAAATAAGAGCAGTTGACGGAGTGGATCTTGAAATAAAGAGCGGTAGAACATTGGGACTGGTAGGAAACAGCGGATGCGGTAAAACGACCGTTGCTAAGATAATTTTACGCCTGATAGAACCCACTGATGGTCGTATTATCTTTAAAGAGAAGGATATTACAAAATTAAGGGGTCGTGAACTGAAAAACTTGGGGCAGGAGATGCAAATAATATTCCAAAATCCCGAAACTTCACTCAATCCGAGGATGAAGATATATGATGCAATTCTGGAGCCTTTACGCATTCATAAATTATGTAGTACAGATAAGGAATATGAAAAAATTCTCAAGTTGATTGAAATTGTTAATTTGAACCAGGAACTTTTGTTCAGGTATCCACATGAATTAAGTGGTGGACAACTACAGAGGGTTGTGATCGCACGGATCTTAAGTTTAAATCCAAAGTTTATTGTTGCAGATGAAGTCACTTCCATGCTGGATCCCCTTGTTCAGGCACAGATCCTTAACCTGATGAAAGATCTGCAGGAGAAGTTAGGGATAAGTTACCTGTTCATTTCCCATGATATGGATGTAGTGGAATGGATGAGTGATGAGATTGCCGTAATGGATGAAGGAAAGATCGTAGACTGGAAATAAGTGTTGTGTATTTTAATTATTTAAAATTTTTAAAATCCTAATGGAGGAATAATTTGAGTTCAGAAATAGAATTGATGAAGAAACCGGAAGTTGTTCCGGACAAATTTATGAGGATCATGGAAGATTCAATGCAGGGATTTTGGAGATATAAAGTCTTAGCTACTGCTCTTGATCTTAATATTTTCGAGTATATGAAAGCTCCGATAACACCGCAAAAGCTTGCTAACAAACTTGGCTGCGACCAGAAGATGGTAACATTACTTTGTGATGTCCTGTGTGATATTGAGCTTCTCTATATAGATGGAGTAAGTTATGCAAATACTGAGATATCAAATACTTATATCCTAAGTGACTCTCCTTATTCGCAATTAAATTATATTTCAGGAATGAGGGAGAACATCAAACTGTGGGAAAAATTGCAGGATATTATCAAAAATGGTCCGTTCATCGTTGAAAAGGAAAAATTCTTCGGTGATGAGGTTATACATTCTATGGCAGAAAATGCAATATGCGGGATGCTTCAGGAAACCGTATCGGCAGTTATCGAAAACATAGATTTTAACAATGCAAGAAAATTGCTTGACCTTGGAGGAGGTCATGGACTGTATGCCATAGTTTTTGCGAGTTTGAACAAAGACATGGAAGCATTTATTTTTGATCTCCCACAGGTAGTTGAACAAACAAAACTCTACATCCAAAAATACAGAGCCGATCATGTGGATGTGATACCAGGGAACTTTTTTACTGATGATATTGGAGATGGTTATGATGTTATTTTCTTATCACTCAATCCAGGATGCCGGGTCCCTGAACTGGTTCCAAATATCGTCTCTGCACTCAATAAGGGTGGAGTTTTTGTAAACAGGCAGGTCCCAGATGAGGATTCAATATCTGATCCTTTGCTTACTCTTGATTGGAACCTGTGGACATTTGAAGATATAAAGAAAGCAAATTCAAGGTATACTTTTGAGAACAGTGTATCTTTTAATGACTACATCGATGTTCTGAAGGTAAATGGTCTTGATGTATTCAAGGAAATATGTCTAAAAGATGGCTCTATGATTGTTTTTTCAAAAAAAACTTGATATAATACTTGACAGGATTTCTGATGTTACGGTATTTGAAGCTCAGAAGGAGTTAAAGATTAGAAAATACGAAGTATTTTCGATTCAAGTTATACTTGATATACTATCAAAAGGTATACATGGAAGTTGTTTTATTTACTATTATCTACTATTATCCAATATAAACCAAAAATATCAAGTGACTGCACTATGAATCTTGAAAATACATTATTGATGATACCAGGCCCGGTCCCAATTGTACCCAGGGTACAGAGGGCTATGAGCAAACCCATGTTCGGGCATAGAGGAGAGGAATTCGGGACAATCTATGATGAATGCCGTGAGATACTGGCACAACTATTCGGAACTAATAATGAAATATTTATCATTTCAGGCTCAGGTACGGCAAGTATAGAAGCTGCTATCGGGAACCTGATTGGCAAGGATGATACGATTGTAACTATTGAGAACGGAAAATTCGGTGAAAGACTATGCGATATAGGGGACCGGTACGGCAGGGCAGTAAAGTTACAATATGAATGGGGTACACCTATTGATCTTGATGCTGTGGATAATGCCCTTGAGCAAGGGGCAAAGGCTATTGCAATGGTACATAATGAGACCAGTGCGGCAATAAGAAATCCTGTGGAAAAAGTAGCTGAACTGGCAAAGAAGCACGGTGCCCTGTTCATCATGGATGCTATTACTACAGTAGGTGGTGATACCGTACTGGTAGATGAATGGGGTGTGGATATCGCATTTATGGGTTCCCAGAAATGTATTGCTGCTCCGCCTGGTCTATCTGCGATAACTGTTAGTGATGCTGCATGGGATGCTATGGTCGATAACCGGCCGTATTATCTTGATTTGAAAGCTTATAGAAAATCCGGATCAAATAATCCTTCACAGACCCCGTATACTCCCGGAGTACCGCTGTTTAGCGCTATGCTGGAAGCTTTGAGGATAGTACAGGAAGAAGGAATGGAGAAACGCAAGCACAGACATTCCCAGGGGGCAGCTGCCGTGCGTGCGGCTGCAGGAGTACTGGGTATTGAACTATTTCCCACAATCGATCAATATCATAGCTATTCCAATACTGTGACAGCTATGAATATTCCACAAGGCATCACAGATAAGCAATTGCGAGGAGAAATGCTGGATATGAATATACAAATATCCGGTGGACAGGCCCATTTGAAAGGAAAAATATTTCGAATAGGTAGTATGGGTAATTTCACTGCCACTGATATGATCACTACGATCTGCGCACTTGAACTGGTATTACACAGACATGGTTTGATCGATAATATCGGTGAAGGTGTAGAAGCAGCATATAAAGAACTTGAATAAATAGCATGATCGAGGGAAATAACAATGGTCACAGTAGGCATTGCCGATACCACTTTTGCCAGATATGATATGGGAAGTGCGGCCATTGATGAGTTGAGGAACAATGCTTCGGTGAAGGTCAAGCGGTATACTGTACCAGGTATCAAGGACCTCCCTGTTGCATGTAAAAAACTTATCAATGAACATAGCTGCGATATTATTATGGCACTGGGTATGCCTGGTTCTGATCCGAAAGATAAGATATGTGCCCACGAGGCTTCTACGGGGATCATACATGTACAGTTGATGACAGATACTCATGTTATTGAAGTATTCGTACATGAGGATGAGGCAAAGGATGAAAAGACTCTGGCATGGCTGATGGATAAGCGCGCCAGGGAACATGCTCACAATGTTATCAAATTAATGCTGCGCCCCCATGATCTTGAACGAGAAGCAGGTACCGGGCAGCGGCAGGGATATAAGGATGCCGGACCGGTGGGTCTGTAGGATATACCAATATTTATAGTATTATGTGGAAATAGAATAAACCGGAGATAATTATATGAGCGATCTGAAATTGGGATTTGTAATATCAGAGTTTAACAGGGACCTAACATACCAGATGGAGATGCTGGGTAGAGAGCATGCGGATTTTTTAGGAGCAGAAATTGAGCAGACGCTAATGGTTCCAGGCGTTTATGACATGCCGCTGGCTATTAAAAAACTTCTTGATAACCCGAATATTGATGCTGTGGTCACTATAGGCTGCGTTATTGAAGGCCAGACCAAGCACGATGAGATTGTAATGCAGCATGCTACCAGGAAGATCACTGATCTATCACTGGAATATAATAAACCTGTGACCCTTGGTATTACAGGACCTGGCATGAGCAGACAGGATGCACATAAGAGGGTAGACTATGCCAAGCGTGCAGTAGAAGCTGCAGTGAAGATGGTACAACGACTGAAGTAATAGTTATAACAGGATCAAAGTCATGGTATCAAAGCGACTGCGAAATATTGAAGAATCAGCTACTCTCAAGATGACCAACCTGGCTAATGAGGTGAAGCGTGATGGACATGACGTTATCAGTTTCACACTCGGTGAACCTGATTTTGATACACCCAAAAATATCTGCGATGCGGCTATTGATTCGCTGCGTAGGGGTGATACGCATTATTCCCCGTCTCCGGGTATCCCTGAGTTGCGTTTTGCTATTGCACAGAAGTTGAATAATGAGAATGACCTGAATGTAGAGCCGGCTCATGTAATAGTCACACCTGGAGCCAAGCAGGCAGTTTTCGAGGCAATTTTAGCAGTACTGGATGAAGGAGATGAGGCTATTCTCTTTGACCCTGCCTGGGTATCGTATGATCCCTGTATAAAGATCGCAGGTGGAAAGACAGTATGGGTGCCTCTTGACCCTGAGAATGATTTTAATCCTTCTGGTATTGGTCAGTATATCACATCAAAGACAAAGCTCATTATTGTCAACAGCCCCAGCAATCCTACGGGAGGTATCTTTACAAGAGATACTTTACAGGAGATAGCTGATCTTGCCATTGACCATGGTTTCATGGTATTATCTGATGAGATCTATGAGAAGATCATCTATGATAAACAGCATTTGAGTATCGGAAGTCTGCCCGGGATGGAAGAGCATACTATTACCATTAACGGTTTTTCAAAGGCATATGCAATGACAGGCTGGAGACTGGGTTATCTGGCTACTTCACATGAGGTATACAAGTCCATGTCCAAACTTCAAAGTCATAGCGTCAGCAGTGCAGCTACCTTTGTCCAGTGGGCTGGTGTAGAAGCGCTTAAAGGAGACCAGTCTATTATTGATGAGATGGCAGTGGAGTTCAAAGCACGTCGGGATTTATTAGTGGAAGGGTTGAACAGGTTGGGTATTAAAAGTAATTATCCCAGCGGTGCATTCTATTCTTTTGCAGATGTGAGTGAATATGGTGATGGAGATCACGTGTGTGAAAAACTGCTGACTAAAGCTTATGTGGCTGCCACTCCAGGGAGTGCTTTCGGACCTAATAGTAAGGATTTTATTCGTATTTCCTATGCTACCAGCCAGGAAAGGATAAAGACGGCATTGGAAAGGATAGAGAAGGTTTTATAATCTGCTATTAAAGCTTAAATAAATAATAACTCAGCCAGTACGAGGTGCTATAATGATTATGCTCCGGAATACCATTGGTTCAATTATATTCTATTCCCAGTTCCCTATTTTGAATGGAGGTCAGAGCGAATGGAATGTATTTATAAGACCTGCTATATAGTTATATTAAAGTGAATTAAAAGCTGTGGGGTTTGGCTTGGTACTCAACTTATATTAATTTATTATTCCCTAAAGTATGTGTAGAAAATAACAGGTAGTAAATTCGACATAGGAGATGTCCTCTCCGATTCCTTGAGTCTGATTGTGAAGCATCCGGTAATTAATTTACCAATAGTGGTTCTAATTATGATTCATTTCATACCTATCCTGGTTTTGATGATGTTGGAGTATTTGTCCGATTCTTTAAATCTTCAACCCATGACCATTGGCAACTGGATGGGAGGATTAATAATCATTTCATTTCTTCTTTTCGTAGTAATTCTCTTAATCGCTTATGTTCTGGTTATCGGTGCATATCCGCTTATTGTCAGGGATGCTATTCAGGGAGAAACGATTGATTTTCGAAAAGCACCTACTGCTGCAGCAGGAAAGTTCTTTACTATTATCAGTGCCGGAATAATAGTAGCTCTTTTCACTTTGTTGGGCTTGACATTCTTCATAATACCCGGATTGATCATCATGGTATTGTACTTCTATTGGGTTTCTGCCATCGTCATAGAGAATAGGGGTCTCACCGACGGGCTATCTGCAAGTAAGTCCTTTGCCAAAGATAAGAAATTCAAGACGTTTTTACTCTATATGCTGCCAGGTCCGATATTTACTGTAATATATCTAATATTTCTGATCATCCTGACCATTGCAGATGGGTATGTGTATGCGTGGCTGATAGACTTGATCATCGTTGTTTTCATTGCCGTTCTTCTCATTGTCTATTTTGTCTGGATATGTATTAGGCAACTCACAAATAATAATTTACCCATTGCTGAACGAAACATCCTTTCAGG